>JBKJNS010000196.1:0-4330 GCA_046593455.1 Chitinophagales bacterium
ATTCATTGCTTCCTGGGCAGCCCACGGGTCTTCCTGCATATCTTCCGGGTGCATTCCATGTTCACCGAGAACATCTTCCCAGCTTTCAATGTATTCAGGTTCGGTTTTCTCAGTAAATATTTGCACCAAAGGTTTTCCATCCATATCCCTTCCAATTGGCAAACCAAATATGGTGAGTAAAGTTGGAGTTATATCAAGCAACGTTGCACCATAAACTCTTTCATCTTTAATAATGCCTTCACCCTTCATACATAAAATTCCAAAAGGTGAATGCTCATAGGCCGGGCCTGCCGGTTCTTTCGGAAGTCTGTTAGGTCTAAGGTGATCTGAATGAAATCCATGATCCGACATCACGATCACGGTAGTATCTTCTCCTGCAAGGCGAATCATTCTTTCCAACATCATATCATGATAGCGGTAAGCACTGCTCACCACATCCTTAAACATTTCATATTGCTTTTCAGGAATGCCTTTTCGCATGGGAGGATGATACTTCATAAATGCATGGCAGAAGTGATCAATGGCATCGTGATAAACAGCCATAAATTCCCATTCACTGTTTCTCATTATGTAAGTAGCAGCATTGTGAATAGAGGCAGCATGCGATAATATTTTTGTAATTGAAGAAAGCCCTTTAGAATATTGATCACCGCTTTCTTTTAGCGCATTGGGAACAAACGGTAATAAATGAGCAGAAGTAATTTCAGCGGAGTGAATTCTCATTTCGGCCAATGCTTCTTCAAATTCTGCAGGGTGAACAGTTCCCTGCTGCATTGGCCATGGTTTGCCATAATGATCTTTTGCCTGCTGGTAAAAATTAGAAACCATAACGCCATTGATCTTTTCTGCAGGGTGGCTCGGCCACCATCCAACAACATTACTTTTTATTCCCTTCTGTGAAAGAATATTCCAGATGGCTTTTACTTTTCGAGAGGTACTCTGTACAGGGCGAATGTTCATGTTCTTTGTATCGGGTTCCACAAAACCAAGTACGCCATGTTTGTCACCTAATTTACCTGTGGCAATAGAACTCCATAAAATTGGTGAGAGCGGAGGATCTAGCGTTGCAAGATTTCCGATTACACCATTGTTAACCAAACCTTCCAACGTGGGCATTAGACCCTGATCCATCAATGGATTAATAACTTTCCAGTCGGCGGCATCCCAACCTATCAATAAAACTTTTTTTGCTTTTCGTGTACTCATCTTAAAATTGTTGTTGATTTATTTTTTCATTCCCAATATCATTCTAAAAATATTTTTGGGAATGAAATGTATAATGCGGTTATAAATTTCTGCTGTGAAAATAATTCAGCAGCCGCGAATGTAAAATGTTTAATGATGCAAAGAATCTCTTTTGCTAAAAATATGAATGGTAAATATTTACCTTGCTGCCCATAACAATGGCTGCAATACGAACAATTTTTTATTGCCAGAACTGTGGTGCCAAGGCACCCAAGTGGTTAGGCAAATGCCCTACATGCGGCGAATGGAATACTTATGTGGAAGAAGTAGTTGTAAAAGAAGCGAAGCCACAGGCATGGCGAAGCAAAGAGCGAAATGCACGCGATGTGAAGCCGCAAAAACTTGCCGACATTTCTAAAAATAATCAGCAGCGAATTGTAACGGATGATGGAGAACTTAATCGTGTTCTCGGTGGAGGAATTGTACCCGGCTCCATGGTTTTGTTGGGTGGTGAACCCGGTTTTGGAAAGTCAACGCTTATGCTTCAACTTTCATTACTGCTAAATAATTATAAAGTGCTTTATGTTTCGGGTGAAGAAAGTGAACAGCAAATTAAGATGCGCGCCGAACGGCTTCCTTCCAACAACACAGAATGTTACATACTTACTGAAACCAATACCGAAAATATTTTCACACACATTGCTGCATTGGAACCCGATGTGGTGATCATTGATTCGATACAAACAATGCAAACGCCCGGGCTTGATTCTACAGCGGGAAGTATTTCGCAAGTGCGTGAATGCACTTCGGAATTAATGAAGTATGCGAAGGAATCTAACGTTCCTGTTTTTTTGATCGGGCACATTACCAAAGAGGGAACACTTGCAGGGCCAAAAGTTTTAGAACACATGGTTGATACCGTTTTGCAATTGGAAGGTGATCGCCATTACTCCTATCGTATTCTTCGGACACTTAAAAATCGTTTTGGTTCAGCATCTGAACTCGGTATTTATGAATTAACAGGGGCAGGAATGCGACAAGTTACCAACCCATCGGAGTTACTAATAACACAACGCGAAGAGGACGTTAGCGGAATTGCAATTGCTTCGATGATGGAAGGCATAAGACCGATGTTAGTGGAAACACAAGCATTGGTTACTCCATCAGTTTATGGAACACCGCAGCGGTCATCAACCGGTTTTGATCCAAGAAGAATAAATATGCTGCTCGCTGTTTTAGAAAAGCGTTGTGGTTTTCATTTTGGGTTGAAAGATGTTTTCTTCAACATCGCCGGCGGATTGAGAGTTGAAGATCCGGCAATCGATCTCGCAGTGGTTGCTTCTTTAATTTCTTCATTTGAAGATGTGCCGGTAAAAAACAGAATTTGCTTTTCGGGCGAGGTTGGATTATCGGGCGAGATACGTGCAGTAAACCGAATTGAGCAAAGAATAAGTGAAGCTGACAAATTAGGATTCGAAAAAATATTTGTTTCGAAGTACAACAAGAAAGGGCTCGATTCTTCGAAAAATAAAATTGAAATTATTTGGGTAGGAAAGGTGGAAGAAATTATTCAGCAACTATTTTGATTGCAAAATTATTTCTGCTCTTCGGCAGGTTTATTTTGTTCGAGCGCCAATTTTTTCTCCTGCTGTTTTGCTTTTAGTTCTTCGCGTTTCTTTTTAATCTGCTCGCGCTTTTTCTCTCCTTCAATTCTTTGTTTCTCTAAGCGCTCTAATAAATCTTTTTCGTAGCCGGTATCAATTCTCTTTTGTCTCCATGGCTTAACTGAAACATCGCCGAGTGCAAGCAAGCCCAAGCTTCCTTCTGCAGGTATTTCCATTTCCTTGCCTGTTGACTGATCGTAAAACTTGTCTTTATCGCTCATGTAATATTTGTTTTGAAATGAAAAAGTTGAAAAGGAAATTGAATTTGAGATGGCGAATATATTTTATTCGCTTCAAAAAATTGATTTCAAATTTTTTATTTCTTAAAAGAATTTTTATTTTTCATTATTGATCGGTTTTTCACTGACCGAAATCAATGCTAATCTTTCTTGATGTTTCATTGCAGATGATTTTACTGTTTAAAATTGTTTATGCATTGTTATCTTATTATCACCAACTTCCCTTTCAACATTTTTTCATCTTCTAATTGCACCTCATAAAAATAAATTCCCGCAGCAAGTAAACTCACTTGTAAATTGTTTTGGTAATTAGCAGTAGAAAATTCTAACTGCCCGATTGCATTGTAAAGTTTGAGTGAGGTGTTTTCTTTCAGGTTGATGAATTGCCAATTGACATCGCTGTTTGCTGAGAGCAGAGTGGGAATTACAAGCGGCTCTATAGGTTTGCCAATGTTACCAAATGCATTTTCATGTTGCAAAAACGGGTGATTGCTTTGGGTGTCTTTTACTTCGTATAGTGAGACATCATCAATGTAGTAGTAAACTGAATACCAATTATTTGGAACATAATAAAAAGTATCGAGCGGGGTATGCGCATCATCATTGAAGTTTCCTATAGTAAGAAAGCGCTCTCCGCCTTGTGCAACAAAAGTTCCTGAGACTTTCATCCAGTTTAATGTATCTCTTAAAAAACTATCGGTGGCATGCTGTATTTGAGGTGTTAAGTTTAGAATCTGTATTGTGCTGTCTGCTTGAATACTATCAATAGAAAAAAATGCACCGATGCTGGAACTTGCTGCTGATGATTGATTGGATAAATTCAAGTAATAACCTAACTGGTAAAATTTACTTTTTTCTAAAGGCAAAATAAGTGGTACAGAAAGATAGTCTCTCCCATTTTTGGTTGCATAATAAACAACAACTCCAGCATAACCTCCACCACTTCTTGGATATTGAAAGCCATAAGAATTAGAAGGAACACCACTCCTTTCAGGGAAAGTATCGCACACGTTATAATAATCAGGAGTATTGCTGGTAGGATTAAACCACGGATATGCTTTTGATAATTCGTCTATCGAATTTGAGCTTGCAGGGCATTCCGTGTAATATTCAAAATCTCCGTTTGGAATAAGATTGAGTTGTGCTAACAGACTCAAGGAATTCACTAAGACAAAAATAAACACTACAGAAAATCGGATCAACATATCAATGTAGTACTAAAATCTTAGTTTTCCAAGAAGT
>JBKJNS010000215.1:0-4033 GCA_046593455.1 Chitinophagales bacterium
AGTATTTTTATTTTGATAAAACTGCTTTCGCAATTTCAATTACCAAAAAAAAATGTTTTGTGGTTTGCGCTCAACCCTTTGGTGATTATTGAACTCAGCGGCAATGTGCATTTTGAAGCAATCATGATCTTCTTTTTACTGCTTGCAATTTATTTATTGGTACGCAAGAAAAATTTGCTTTCACCAATAGCATTTGCGTTTGCTGTTTGCACTAAAATAATTCCGCTCATGTTTCTTCCTTTCTTAATTAAAAGATTGAAAGTAAGTAGCATCGTTTATTTTTTAATCACGGCAATTGTTTGTGCGCTCTTATTTCTTCCTTTCATTAATAATCAACTCATCTCAAACATTGGATCAAGCGTTGATCTTTATTTTCAAAAGTTTGAATTCAATGCAAGCATCTATTACCTCATTCGCTGGATTGGTTTTCACATAACAGGTTATAACATCATTCAGTCAGCAGGTCCGTGGCTCGCGCTAAGTGTTTTTGTGTTAGTTATGATTTTGGTTTGGAAGGAAAAGAAAATTGACTTGCAGAATTTTTTTCGCATGATGCAATTTTCACTCACCATATTTTTTCTTTTATCTACCACTGTTCATCCATGGTACATTACAACCTTGGTGATGATGAGTGTGATTACCTGTTACCGCTACGCAATAATTTGGTCGCTAATGATCATATTGAGTTACGCGACTTACCAAACTAAAAGTTATAACGAAAATTTGTGGTTAACGGCAGTGGAATATGCGGCTGTCTTTTCAGTTCTTACAATTGAGATAGTAACGCGAAACAAAAAATCAATTGATATTGTAGTGAATTAAATCCGCTTACGAAATCCGAAATCAAAAATCTGCAATCAATGTCATCCTGAGTTTATCCCTGTCTGCCGACAGGCAGGGAAGGACGAAATCAAAGAAACTTTTCTCCCTTCTTCAACTTAATATCCATCACAATTTCTTTGATCTTCTGCTCTTGGTCTTTACGACAAATGAGGAGCGCATCTTCAGTGTCTACCACAATAAAATCTTCAAGGCCTTCCATTACCACCAGTTTATTATCGGGCACCATAACCATGCAATTAGAAGAATCATAGATCATCACATTTTTTCCGCCCACGGCATTTCCCCAATAATCTTTTTCATAAGCTTCATACAGCGAAGCCCATGTTCCTAGATCGCTCCAGCCAAATTGCACCGGAATAACCGAAACATTTTTTGCCTTTTCCATAATGGCATTATCAATACTCACATTGGGGCAAAGGGTAAAAGCTTTATTTACAAAATTCTTTTCGGCTTTGGTGTTGTAAAGTTTTTTTCCCTCTTTAAAAATGTCATCCACATCAGGGAGAAAATGGTGGTATGCATTTAAGAGCGTTCTAACATTTGAAATAAAAATTCCCGCATTCCAAACAAAATCACCGCTCTTAAAAAAAGTAGTTGCCATTTCGATGGGCGGTTTTTCTACGAATGTTTTTACTTTAAACAAACCGTCTTCTTCTTTCTCTTCATGAAATTGTATGTAGCCATAACCGGTATCGGGTCGTGTTGGTCTTATGCCAAGTGTAATCAGGATATCTTTCTTCTCAACAATCTTCAATGCTTTTTGCAGAGCAGCAGAAAACTTCTGTTCATTTAAAATAATATGATCTGATGGGGTGATTACAATGCTCGCATTAGTATCAAGCGATAAAATTTTATGACCCGCATAGGCAATGCATGGGGCAGTATTTTTTCTCGATGGCTCGAGCAGAATATTTTCTTTACTAAGTTCGGGAAGTTGCTTACGGGTTATTTCTGCGTAGCTCTCATTGGTGATTATAAAAATTCTTTCGGCAGGAAAAGTATTTCTTAATCGCTCATAACTCTGTTGTAATAAAGATTTGCCGGTGCCGAGAATATCAATAAACTGCTTGGGGTATTTTGCCTTGCTTAATGGCCAAAACCTGCTTCCTATTCCGCCGGCCATCATTACTGCATATTGGTTCTTCTTCATTAGAGTGCGAAAATAGGATATAGGGTTAAGAAGTGAATTGAAGTAGGTTTATACCAATCCTTCGCGCAACAGATCGTGCACATGTACAATGCCTGTGTATTTTTTTTTATCCATCACCATTACCTGAGTTATTTTATTTTTTCTCATAAGCTCCAATGCATTTACAGCCAATTCATCTTTTGAAATTGTTTTGGGGCTTCTGCTCATAATGTCTTTTGCTTTCAGCGTATGGTATTCGGTATGCTCATTCATCATTCTTCTTAAGTCTCCATCGGTGATTATACCCACCATTTCGTTTTTACCATTTAATACAGCAGTGGCACCAAGGCGGTTAGAGGTGATGGTTAAAATTACTTTTTGTACAAGATCATTTTCATTTACTTGCGGTTTGGAGTGCTGCACCAAAAGGTCACTCACCTTTAGATAAAGTTTCTTACCCAAAGCTCCTCCCGGGTGAAATTTTGCAAAATCTTCCTGAGAAAATCCTCGCAGTTTTAAAAGGCATACTGCAATTGCGTCGCCCATTGCCAACTGTGCTGTTGTGCTTGAAGTGGGAGCAAGATTATTTGGGCAAGCTTCTTTTGTTACTGTGGTATCTATTACAAAGTCGGCATGAGCAGCCAGGAAACTTTTTATGTTACCTGCCATAGCAATTAAAATATTTCCATTGTTCTTTATCAGCGGAACCAATACTTTGATCTCAGAACTTTCCCCGCTTTTGGAGATCATAATCACCACATCTTGTGTGGTAACCATTCCAAGGTCGCCATGGATTGCATCGGCAGCATGCATAAAAATAGATGCTGTGCCGGTAGAATTTAATGTGGCTACAATCTTTTGAGCAATAATAGCACTCTTGCCAATTCCGGTAATTACAACCCTCCCTGTGCAAGATAAAATGCTCTTTATCGCCTTTGGGAAGTCTTTGTTTATACGCTTTTTTAATTGTAAAAGTGATTTGGCTTCAATCTCTAAGGTAGCAGAAGCGAGTTTTATGATGGATGGGTCAGAAATATTCAAGTAAGGCTTGGTAATTTTTTAATTGTGAACTATATTTGTAAAAGTACCAAAAATAGTATCTTTATTATCGAACCGTTACCACACAAGGGCTTGTTGAAAGTGATTCTTTTTTTGCATGATTGTCAAAGTTGCATCACTGTTACATTTAAAAGCCCTGTTCAATTTTAAATACTTATAAAGCAAATTAAACATTAACAATAAAAACTTGTTACAATAAATAATTATCGAATGGCAAATAAAAAAGAAGAAACCGTGGTGAAGAAAAAAGTAACCAAAGAGATTAAGTTAGCAGTGAATGGAAAAGCCGAAGGCAAGAAAAAGAACATAGCCGCAAAAGCTGAAGTTGCAGTAGTAAACGAAGCTGAAACTGAATACCAGCCTACAAAAAGAGTGGGCTCAACAGTAATCGCTATAGATGGAAGCATAAGTCTAAAAAAATCACTTAAAGAATATTTTGGTTTCGAAAAATTCAAGGATCAGCAAGAGGCAATTATTAAAAGTGTGATTGAAGGCAAAGACACTTTTATAATTATGCCTACCGGCGGCGGAAAATCTTTGTGCTATCAGTTACCTGCAATTCTTTGTGAAGGAACAGCAATTATTATTTCACCGCTGATAGCGTTAATGAAAAATCAAGTAGATGCAATCCGCGGCTATAGCAGTAAAGACAACATTGCACATTTTCTAAACTCATCACTTACCAAAGCGCAACAAAAAATTGTGAAGGCCGATTTGATGAAGGGCGAAACAAAAATGTTATATGTAGCACCCGAAACTTTAACCAAACAAGAGAACATAGATTTTTTGGCCGGCTTGCAAATTTCTTTTGTTGCGGTAGATGAAGCGCATTGTATCTCGGAGTGGGGTCACGATTTTAGACCTGAGTACCGCAAGATAAAAGGCATGGTGGAAGGAATGGGAAGACCGATTCCTATTATGGCACTCACTGCTACTGCAACACCAAAAGTGCAATCGGATATTCTTAAAAATTTAGGGATGCATGAAGACAATATTTTTATT
>JBKJNS010000227.1:0-3491 GCA_046593455.1 Chitinophagales bacterium
GGATTAATTAGCCAATTGTGTTCTGTTGTAATAATTACAGATGGCACTTTTAATAGTAAGCTTCTCTTTTCCATCAACCACCGATCACCAATCAGATGTGTCGAAGTATTACTGGGAAACTCCTTCCAATCCAATGGCAAATTTTTTTGCTTGATTTCTTCAAGAGTTGCATTGTTAGAAACTTCAAGAGTCAAAAGTTGCATGTGCTTAGGCAAATGAAACAAACTTGTATTTGCAATTATTTCAAGAACAGCTAACGAAATATGAGATGAAGTATAGATAATAGGAAGGCCTGCCGAGTTCCATCTTCCTCCATATAATCTTGCGCCCTCACCCTTCAATTCATTAATATACTGGCGATTTGCAATTCGGTAAAGCAGCATACTTAATTATGAATAAACACCATATTCAATTCTTCCCAAAATGCGAACAAGAATTTGTATTCCAAATGTAGTATCTAATAAATCCATTGGCATTTTGTTACCCAAAGCAACTATGGGCGAATTAAGCCAACCCAAAAAACGATCTTGTGAGCCAAAAACAGCAACTCCCTTTGCAATCACCTGCGCTATTTCTATTGTTTGCTCCGAAACAGGAACATTGAGTGTATCATTATTTTTTTTACGCTGAAAATTTCGATGTGATACACCCACAAGATTACTCATTTTCTCTACAGAAATATTTAGAATATCTGCAACATGCAGCATTGATTGTTTTTTAATTCCCTGCCTTGCAAGCAATACCATATCCATCTCATTACTCAATGGTAAATTAATGAATTTGCTTCCACCAAGAATATTTTGAATTGAACTGAATGAATAAGCAACTGCAGGTTCCTTCACTTCATTAACAGTGTTAATATCTGCTTCTCTATTGTACTTCGCATTTGATTTCAAATTCTTCTTCAGTACTGTTGGTTTTATGTTTTTATGTTGCCTCATTGCGGATTAAATTTTAAGAACACGACAAATGTACAATATTTTATGTCAGTTGTCATCATTTCCCCCAATTTTATTTTTAGTTCTTTTTTTAAAAGTCTCTACAAGTAATTTTCATCTTTCGTTTTCGAACCCACCAACTATATTTGCGCCCTTTAAACAATGCCATATGCCATACCTTTTTACTTCTGAATCTGTTTCCGAAGGTCACCCCGATAAAATTGCAGATCAAATTTCTGATGCGTTGCTTGATAATTTTATTGCATTCGACCCCCATTCGAAAGTTGCCTGCGAAACTTTAGTTACTACAGGGCAGGTAGTGCTTGCGGGTGAAGTAAAATCAACTACCTATCTCGATGTGCAAAAAATTGCGCGCGAAACCATTGAACGGATCGGTTACACCCGCAGTGAATTAATGTTTGAAGCAAACAGTTGCGGCGTGGTATCCTGCATTCATGAACAATCTCCCGATATTAATCAGGGAGTGGAGAGAAAGAAGAAAGAAGATCAGGGTGCAGGCGATCAGTGAATGATGTTTGGCTACGCAACCAATGAGACCGATAACTATATGCCATTGGCAATTGATCTTGCTCACAGATTACTATGGGTGCTTGCAACAATTAGAAAAGAAGGTAAGGTGATGAAGTATCTGAGGCCCGATGCAAAATCGCAGGTAACCATAGAATATAGTGATGATCATAAGCCACAAAAAATTCAGACGATAGTAATTTCTACACAGCATGATGATATTGGGTCTGAAAAAACAATGCAGCAAACAATTACCGCTGACCTTAAAAAATTTGTGATTCCTGCTGTTAAAAAAAATCTTCCTGCAAGAATTCAAAAGTTGTTTAATGATGATATTATCTTTCATGTGAACCCAACCGGAAAATTTGTAATTGGCGGTCCGCATGGTGATACCGGATTAACAGGAAGAAAAATTATTGTTGATACTTACGGAGGAAAGGGAGCACATGGCGGCGGCGCATTTTCAGGAAAAGATCCTTCAAAAGTTGATCGCAGTGCAGCTTATGCTACAAGACACATTGCAAAAAACATGGTTGCTGCCGGTGTAGCTGATGAGATTCTTGTTCAGGTTTCTTATGCAATTGGTGTTGCAAAACCGGTTAACATTTATGTAAACACTTTCGGCACATCGAAAGTAAAACTCAGCGATCCCGAAATTGCCGAGCGGGTGAATTCAATTTTTGATATGCGCCCTTACTTTATTGAGAAAAGATTAAAACTTCGTTCACCAATTTATTCCGAAACAGCATCCTATGGTCACATGGGGCGAAAGAATGAAACCATTGAAAAGGTTTTTAAACTTTATGATGGCACAGTAAAGAAATTAAAAGTCGAACTCTTTACATGGGAGAAATTAGACTATGTTGATAAAGTGAAGAAAGCATTTAAACTGAAATAATCTTATTGCAGAACTGAAGATTTAGTTTCTCTATATGCGACTCTTTTATATAGTATTTGATCACTCTTTTTTTTTCTTACTTCATTTTTCCATATACCTTTTCATTCTGTTAAATGAAAAAACTATCTAAAGAACTCCCGCTTAAAATTCTTGTAGCTGAAGACAACCTCATCAATCAAAAGTTGATGCTTGATGTTCTTTTAATACTGGGCTACAAAGCAACAGCAAGTAGTAATGGTTTTGAAGTAATTGAATCATTGGCAAAAAAATCTTACGATCTTATTTTAATGGACATTCAGATGCCTGGTATGAGTGGTGAAGAAACCATGTTGAAAGTAAGAGAAATGCTTCATGAAAAATCTCCTAAAATAATTGCTGTAACTGCTTATGCAATGGAGAACGACAGAGAGAAATATTTGGAAAAGGGAATGGATGGTTACTTAAGCAAACCATTTAGAATCGAAGAACTTAAGAATGAAATATTGAGGGTGATTAAAGATTAGTTGTAAAAGCGAATTGAAAGATTACCGCTTTTGTAAAATAAAAAACGGAACGCTTGTTAGAGTTCCGTTTTTTTTAATAGTAAGATTTATGATACTTTAATATTTAATCCTACATCCCAAATTCTATGTCTTGCTGCTGCTGATCATCTACCTGAATATTTTTAGTTTGGTCATTTACCCTTATTCTATAATATTGACCGGGTGGAATATCAAATTCAAATGAATACCATCCTCCTCCCAAATCGGTTGCATAACCAACATCACCATAATCATCACCATCGAATGCCTGTAATGCGACTTCGTTCCCCGATTCATTATTAGATAAATGCACACGTACAGTTGTTGCAAATGCATTGCTGGTTGTAAAGAAAACAGCCAGAAAAAAAACAATTGAAATAAGAATGGATTTTTTCATGGATAAAGAATTTAATGTTGATCTGAATTTTGATGATGTTTTATTTAGATGATAAAAGTAAACTAATTTGAATAAATTAATTTCGGTTTTTCTACCTTGTCGTCACCTGGAAAATCAATAATATAAATACCCCATTTACCACTTCGATCAGAAACAAATGCAATTTGTTTTCCATCAGGCGACCAGCAGGGAAACTGATCTTGCTTTTG
>JBKJNS010000316.1:0-3966 GCA_046593455.1 Chitinophagales bacterium
CAAAAGATTTCCAGGTGTTTGCCGGACTTGTTGATGGCAATGTCAAATAATTAAAATTGGGTTTTGTTTTGCAATAAGAACCAAAATAATCCTCTGCATTTTTTCCATTGAAGGCTATTAAGCCAATTTGTTTATGTGCTTCAAAAAATGATTTAAAATCATTTGCTTCTTCTTTCAAAATTGCATTATCAGAACTACCCTCTCTTTCACATGCTTGCAACACATCCCACAAAGCAATATTATTCATAAGCAAAACTTGTTTTCGCTTTTCGTAATCTGATGAAAGTGGTTGATTAAAAATTGCAAATATTATTTTCCAGAAAGTATTACCTCCATGACCATAATATTGATTCAACTGCAAGGACTTTTCACCTGGCATAGTGCCAAGTATTAAAACTTTAGAATTCGTATTTACTATTGGAGAAAAAGAATAGATTTTCATGGCGTAACTTGAATGGTTAATACAAATTTATTGGAAAGTGTTATTTTGAAATTATGTAGTTGCATCAATTCAGTTGCTGTTTTTGAACTTTGCAATACCTTTAATAAATCTCTTCCTACAGCAGTTCCATCAATATTGTTCGCAAGCTTACCATTAATGCTTTCCAAATTAAAAGCATAACCAGCCTTTTCTCTTTTCCCTATTGCTTCAAACTCATGCTTGGATAATGGATAAGAAACTGAATCGCTTACTGCTTGTTTCATTTGCTGAAGAATAACAGGTCTGTATTTTTGCCAAAGAGAAACATATTTATTTGAATCAATCATGCTATTTTTTTTCTTTTTGTGACTTTTATTTTTCTCCTCCGGCTAATTCTTTTTTCCCTGCTGTTCGAAGTGTTTTCCCACACTTCTAATTTAGAAATAATTTAAGAAGTCTCCCGACTTCTATTGTTTTAGGATGTCTTAAATCTTTCGTCTTAATTCTTCATTCCACTATTGCCCCAATGTAAAGCGAATGGTTACGCCGCCATCGGTGTAGCGAATGGGATAGCTGGAAGAAATTTTTGGATTGGTAATCCGCTTATCGAAGAACACACGAACATTCAACCTGTTGTTTACTGTGTAGTCAACTGCAGGTGAGAAGTTGTAAGACTGAATACCCGAAGTAGGTTGCGATGCAACAAGCTGATCAAGTTTTTGGCTGTAGATCACATTATCATCATAAGAAATATTGAACTGGAAATTCAAATCGTTTCTCAAAGTTGTTTTCTTTCCGTTCACCTTCCACGGAATAGGAACGTGTTTGAATTTATAACCAATGCCAATGGTAACTCCTTCGGTGCGCGCTTCAGTCAACTGATAATCAAGAAAACTAAATGCAAGATTGCGTGATCTCTTGTATTCAATTTTTGTGGAGAGTGAGTTCTTCCACGTCATGTCAATACCAAGGAAAGGAGAGAATTGTTCAGTGATTACGATTACAGGAATATCGTAAAAAGAAACAAAGTTGCCCGATGTAAGATCAATGGTTGAAGGATACAAGGTTCCGTTATCGAAATAATTAAGAGCAGAATTGAATGTGCCAATCGTGAATGTTGAAGTGTAAGCATGTGTGATGTTTACATTGTTCCAAATCTTTTTTGCCCACGGCATTTTTGTAAGTCCGCTGTATTTAATGTTCCAGTTTGGAAGCGGGAAATTGGCGAATGGCAATCCTAAACTAATTGTGTTTGGATCTTTACCTGTGTACGCAGCAATGAAAGCAGGAATTAAAACATCCTGCGAATAAGGACCATAACCTTTGTAATAATTTCCGGCTACAGTATCAACACCGAATGGTTCGCCATTAGAAGCGGGGTTCAAAATAGTAAGCCGTGAAGAAATTGTTTCTCTGAAATCCTGAAAGTTGAGGAAGAGCGCCGAGAATTTATTGGGTTCGATTTTACTGAATGAAGTACCGATGGCGAGATATGATTGAGAATAAGTACCGTATTCCATTCTGCTCAAATGTTCAAAGTCAGATTGGTTATCGGGCTTCTTAAAATATTCCGAAATATTATCGGAGTGCGATTTATTAAAATTTACATCAATCAAAACATCTTTGAAAGGTTCGAGCGACCACTTCATCGAGAACTGTTTGTTGGTAGTTTGCACGAATTGATAATTAAGATTAGTATCAGAAGAAATCCACCCTTGCTTGGCTTTTTGATTGAGCCAGTTTGAATCGGGCTGATAACCGAAAATAAAATCTAAACCCGGTGCACTCTTCGATAAATCTGATCCTAACAAATCAGGTTTGAATAAATAGCCGGGAAGGATTGTTCCTTCTGCCTGCGTAAAGTTTACCGAAACACGCTTTACCAAAAGCGGCAAACGAATAAGAATTTTTTCGGCACCAATTTCACCCTTCTTTTTTGTGTTGCTGTTTTTAAGATTTTGCGCAGTGGTGTCGCTCGGTTCCCCTTTAGGGTTTTTTCCCGGGCTCTTTGGAGTATTATTTTTTACCGGCGCATTGGTATCATATTTTTTAAGGAACTTCGATTTGTTATACAGGTTCCTCAAATTAAAATCGCCATTGAGCGCAATGTTTTGTCCGTTGCTGATGGTGTTGCCCAATTTGCTGGGAATAATTTTTTGTGTAGCAGAGTCAAGTACCAATGGTGCAGTAATCCAAGCATAAGTAGCACCATAGCGGAAAGTTGTTTGAGTCCAATCAAGAATAGGAATTTTATTGAAAGGAAGCGTATAATTTAAATTAGAACTATGGTTGTAAGTAGTAGTTCTTCCGCCATCTAAAATATTTCTCCAGATAGAATCCTTCTTTTCTTTTGTATCAATCAAACCTTGGGGTTCATCGATTCTTGTATTGGTGACTGCATTAAAATCTACTGTGAGTCCCTTAGAAAGATCAAACTTAATTCCGTGAAAACGATCCCACGTAAAATATTTATTATAAGTAGGAATAATTATTTCATCCAGGTTTAAAGGCCTTAGATATAATTCACCAAACTGCCTGTTAACAGCAGTGCGGAATGCAAGGTTAGTTGGAAGAAAATTAAAATTGATGTCGCGAATTATTTTTAAGTATTTGCTCTTTGAACCAATAACATTTTGGAGCGGATAAATAAACTTTGATTTGCCGGGAAAAGCATAACCCAATTCGGCATGGTGGCTCTTCAAAAGATTTTGTGAAATGATGGGTGAATGCGAAAACGTTCTGGTGTATGCATAAGTGAAGTTGAGATTCGATGGTGAATAGAATTTCACTTTGGTATTTTTTCCTGTTGGCTGCAGCCGCACGTTTGAAAAGTTAAGACTGCCGATGGAAGTATAAAGCTGTGCGGCAGACTTAGCATCGCGCTTTTCACCCGCATCTGTTATAAGATTAAGTTTATCTTTCAGCTTAATATCATGATCATAAGGATCGTATTCAGGCGTGCTGATTGATTTTGAAAGCCCTGCATAAAATGGAAGTTGCACGCCAATCTTTTTTGGAAAGAATTTTCCTAACTGTAACGTTGCAGCCATATCGAATGCTGTATAGTTATCTTTAAATCTTTCATTCAGCTTCTGTTCGAGCTGACCAAAACCAATGGTGTGGAATGATCCTGATGCTGCTAAGTTTCCAAAGTCAGCCATTTTTATTTCGGCTCTTGCAATACCTGCGTTTCCGCCTTGTTCATTAAAACCTGAAAGGCGCAATTCATCGTACCATATTTCGGCGCACTTTGATTGGGCATCATCATCCGGTAATCCGGCTTTCGGATTTCTAACACCCAGCATTGCTGTAACAACCTGACCAAGATCGGGATTACCAACTATTGTAATTTTATTATTTCCTATCTGAATGGTGTAAGGTTTTGTAACCGATAGCGCCTGCTGATTTCTTGAAGATTTTGCGGCAACCAAATCAGATAATAAAATATCCATGCTGTTTTCTGTTGGCCAAATTAAACTCGAACTTGTTGCGCCATATTCAGTTACTGTAAGGGGCACTTCATACTCATAATAGTTGTTGGTAAA
>JBKJNS010000358.1:0-6053 GCA_046593455.1 Chitinophagales bacterium
GACTCGTGTTTAATTAAAACTTTAATTGCCGACTGCGTTGCATAATTATTTGATATGTAATTGAATGATTCATCTCCAATCATTTTAGGAATAAAATATTCAAATACATAAACCCGCATTGCAGAAAAATCTTTCATTGCAATTATTCCTTCCTTCCTTGAAATCTGGAGAGACCAGTTTTTTCCCAACGCCCAAAAGTCGTAAGGGATGCAAGCATTCTGATAATTTTTTTGTTCAAAGTCAAGAACATCCGAAACTACAATAACGCTATCAACCATTCTTGATGGCGCAAAATCTGTCGCCTCTTTTACTTCACCTTTTACTTCTACATAAACATATTCATATGGAAATGCAGGTGAGTGAAGAAAAAGCGTTTTGTAAAGCTCCTTCATTTTACCTGTTGAATCAATAACTGCAAGATCTTTTTCGGGGTGATTGCAATCGCGAAAACTTAGTATGTTTTTCCCTACAACAAAAAGGCCTTTATAAATTTGATCTTTAGAATTACCAATAATTATTTCTGCTGAGTCTACAGGGAAATAAACTTCAGGTGTGATTTTTTTTTCGTGCCTGCATGAATTGAGAAAAAATAAAATCAAAATTGCTATCCGTAATTTTTTCATACAATTTCCTTTTTCATTTCTCAATATTCATTGCAAGATAACTATTGAATTGTGCTTAAAACATTTGTGCCACGAGAATTCCCGTGGCACAAATAAAAATTTTTAAAAAAAATATTATCTCAGCAAGGTGAGGTTGCCTTTCTTTTCAAGATAAGTTCCATCAATGAAAGTTACCTTGATCTCATAAACATAAGTTTCAATTGGTTGGGGAACACCATCAAATTTTCCATCCCAGCCATTTGCAAGATTGGTAGAAAGGAAAATCATTTGCCCCCATCTGTTAAACACTTTCATTTGCATCGAATTAACATTCACTTCATTTATATTAAAGATATCATTGGTGCCATCGCCATTGGGTGTAAACACATTCGGAACTGCAAATACATTCACCGCATCTTTAACTTCTACCGTGTCTATTACCAGGCATCCTCGTGAATCTGTAACTGTAACTATATAAATTCCTGCACCCAGCCCCGTAGCAGCTTCAGTGTATTGCGGAGGAGAGGTTGACCATTCATAGTTATATGATGGAGAGCCACCTGAAACAATTACGTATGCTGATCCATCATTTAATCCGTTTTGACTTACTCCTTGCGCATATGCCGACATGTAAATTTCATTGGGTGTACTTACGTATAATGAAGTATCTATTGAACATCCATTTGCATCAGTTATAGTTACAGAATACCATCCGCCCGGTAAGCTATCAAGTAAAAAGTCGGTAGATATCGGGCTCGTATCCCATGAGTAGGAAAATGGCGGTGTTCCACCAAAACCAATTGCCAGAGCAGTGCCATCATCATAACCATAACAGGTTACATCTGTTGCTTTTACAAACAATCCCATTTCAGGCGAAATTATTACAACCGTAGTATCCCAATTTTCACACCCATAAGTATTTGATGCCATCACTGTGTAGATAACAGTATCGGCGGGATATACACTTATTGGATTTGATGATGAAATAAATACATCGTCACCATACCATTTATAAGTAGTGCCGTTTGAGGTTGCCAATAAAGTTATCAGAGTTCCGGGGCAACCACCTGTATCAGCTGGCGCAAGAATTGTTGGAACATCGTGTACTGTAATATTCTTTGAGCCATTATTAGATCCGCAATTGTTCAATGCAAAGACTGATAAGTTAGCGGTGCCTGCAGCAGTAAACACGACTGTTATTTCATTATTTGAAGTATCAATTATATCAACCAAGGAAGTTGTCCAATCATAATAAGTACCGGGTATAAATGGTGTAAAGTATTTAACTGTGTCACCTATGCAAACTGAAATAGGGCCTATGATTGCTGATGAAGGAATTGTTTGAACTGTAATCCAAACTGTATCACTCCATGGACCATAACATCCATTCACTATAGGGCGGCAACTAAATGGATACACTCCTGCAGGCACGCCCGACCAATCAATATACAAAGGCCAATAAGGCCAAACAGTTGGAACATTAAAGAACGGTGGTGCCCACCACTGGTATTGGTAATTCGGGCTATAAGGTAGCGGCATTATTGATGAAATTGCACCAGCACAAATTGCAGTATCACTTGGAATTAAATAAAGTGAAGAATCAATGTATCCAATACTTAAATGAACAAGCGTACCTAAACTATCCGCTTTAGGATTTGGATCTGAAGCAGAAAACCTCATGTAGTAAGTTCCATAGCCAGGTGCACCAAGAATAGGAATTAAATCAATGAGCCCGGGGATTGAAAGCATACAGGTTGTACTTCCTGTTGCGGCAACTTGCCCAAGACTTCCTGTATTAATTAACTGATAAGTTGAGGAGCTCAAAATTTCGATCTTAAAAATATTTCCCGGATTGTATGTTGAAGGTGGTGACCAAGTACCTATATCAATATTAAGAAGTGAGTCGGCACCAACATAATCAGAAATACAAACCTGAATATCCTGCATGTTATTCGTGGTAACATCACAATGATGAATACAAAATGGTCCCCAGGGAGATCCAATTGCAACAGGATTTGATGAAACTACTCTAACTAAATATCCGCAACCCTCAGGAACATCTGGAACCAAACCTGAAACTGAACCAGGTAATGAGCCAAGCGCAGGGTCATAAGTTTTAGGATCGGGTGAAGAACCTAAAACAGTTGGACTTGCAAAACTTCCGAACTCATCTGATAGTTCTGCTGTGTAAACATTATTAGCAAAATAAACTCCTGTCGAATAAAATGGAACATCAATAACACTGTAATTACAAAGTGTATCAGGGCCAAAAGTTACAGGAGGTTGTAAGGTGGTTATTACATTCGGGCATTCTTCAATTGTAAAGCAAATGCTTGCGCTTCCCGTAATCGTTGGTGGAGGTGATACCCTCACTATTTTAACTTCATAACAATCGCCATTTGCATTGGACGGTGCAACGGCAGCTATTCCACCCGAAGTTGTTCCGGAATAAATAGTAAATACACCAAGACTGGTTGGGTTGGAAAAACTTCCAGTAGAATTCGACAACAATATTTCATAGATACCATCGCACAAAGGCGCGGAAAGTTCCCAGTAAATAATAATATATGCACCTTGGCAAACCGGATTTGTAACACTCGTTATCACAATATCTACCGGGTTATTTATTTCGTCATAGGTTCCTACAACTATAATATCATCAACACCAAAACCAATTGATTTAGCAGCACCTGTTCCATTCTTCCACCTCCATGCAAACCGCAGATCCTGTACATTGTTGAAAGCCGGATTGGTTACTACTTCATATTTCCACAATGATTGATTGTTGTATTGTGACATGCCTGTTTGTATCCACGATCCCCCTCCATCAGTACTAAAATATAATTGAGCATAATCATTTGCATTTCCCTCACCAATGTAAAAAAAAGTAAGCGTTACATCTATTAAACCAAGTGTACAAAAACTTGAATTCATTACTGCCATACGATCACTTGCTGTATTGGGATCGTAGTTAGCGTTTGATGCAGTTGCTCCATTATTAGAATCATACACATGCAAATAATTACTGATGGGTGCACCAGCAATTGTTCCGCTTACTGTTTGATCTTCATCAGGTGTATTTGGGTAAAGAACATTGCCATTGTATTCACTGTTAATAATCCATTGATTGGGTCCAGTGTTGCTGCTTGGCCCTGTTGCAGAGTTCAAAGAAAACCCTGCTGTGCCGCCATTAAAGTCTTCATAATAAAGTTGAATTATTTGCTGAGCAGAAACTCCTAAACTCATTGAAAGGAATATTGCTGCAATAACGAAATGAGTAAATATTTTTTTCATACGTAATTGAAATTAATCATTTGTAGATGTTAATGTTTGAGTTCACATTAAATTTGACAGAGTAAATCTAAGAATATTCTTTTCATTCTTACCAAATATTTTTAAATCTGCATATAAACTTATTAACCTGATAGCCAAAAAAAATGAAATCAAGGTATCCAATGTTCATTGTGTTATGATAAATACGAAAATGATTACTAAATTTGATGATTGTTACGTTGATGAAAAAAATGCTACTCAAAAGATTTTTTAATTACATTTTCGTGTTGAGCCTTTTTATTTTTTCGGTAAAAAGCGCTTATGCTCAGATACCCACAGAACAAGATTGCTTAGGAGCTATTCCTATTTGCGGGCCTGTGTATGTTACACCAAGTTCTACTTTTGGAACAGGGAGTTATCCCAATGAAGATCCACCTTCTACTTGTTTAATTCCAGGTGAGTATAATAGTCAGTGGTTTATTTTTACTGTAATTACTTCAGGCGACCTTGCATTTACTACCACACCTGTAAATGTTAATGCCGATTATGATTGGGCTTTATATAATCTTACCAATGCTACTTGTGCCGACATCCCACTTAATAGTGCTCTAAGTGTAAGTTGCAATTCTTCCATGTGGGGTGTTACAGGAATTTCCTCAACTGGTATTGGAAATTATAATGGCCCGGGATTTACAAATGCTTTTAATTATCTCTACCCTGTAACTGCAGGAGAAACATACGTTTTAAATATGAATAACTGGAGTGGTTCCACGGGTGGATATACTCTTGATTTCAGTGCTTCCTCTGCAACTATTTTTGATTCTGTAAAACCAAAGATTGATACTGTATCAAATGTTATCTGCACTGATAACACAATTACTTTTTCATTTTCCGAAAAAATAGAATGCTCAAGCGTGAGTACGGCCGACTTTTCTTTAACTGGCCCATGGGGTCCATACACACTTTCAGGTGTTACCGGTGCAAGCTGCACATTAGGCGGCACACAGGAAATAACTTTTACTGCAACGGTTACTCCACAAATACTTCATGGTGGAATTTATACTTTGCATTTAACTGATGCTGCAGGATCTGTTCAGGATCTGTGCGGTAACATTGCTGATACTACTTCAAAAACTTTTTATGTTGATGGGGTGCAAGCACAAATAGATTCTTTCATTCAACCATTTTGCGCTGGCAACAATGGTGCAATTTTTTCTTCAGGAACTCTTGGCGGACTTCCCTATACATACACCATCAACAACGGTTCATCACAACTCACAGGAAACTTCTTGGGGCTTGATGACACAACTTATTTAATTACCATTACTGATGCAGGCGGATGCTTCGATACTGTGCAAACTACATTGTACCCCGCAACTGGTGCGGTAAAAGCACAGATCGCTCAATTCACCGATGCAAAGTGTTACAACAGTTGCGATGGAACAGTTCTCGCACTCGGTGTAGGAGGTGTAACACCCTATAGTTATTCATGGTCAACTGGCGCAGTGTCACAGGGGATTGCTGGTCTATGCATTGGAACTTATTCTGTAATTGTAACCGATGTTGAACAATGTAAAGACACTATTGATGTAACCATTAATCAACCTGCTCCATTAGTTTTTTCTCTTGATTCTGTAAGAGATGCAAGTTGCTTCGGATATAAAGATGGTTATGTTGAAGTGAGTGTGAGTGGCGGAACACCAAATTATTTTTATTCATGGTCACCTTACGGAAGCAACGGAGCTATATCAACTAATATGGGCGCAAATAATTACACGGTTGAAGTAATTGACAATCATGGTTGCCATTACGACACAACATTTACGATTAATGAACCCGATGAATTAAAAATTATTTATCCGGGCGATACTGTTATCTGCGCCGGTACAAGTGCAAAACTTAATGTGCCTGTGATTGGTGGCACACCGCCTTACAATTATATCTGGAGTACAGGTGCTTCGCTGAACCCGTATTACATAACTCCACAAAATGATTCTGCTGTTTCAGTAATTGTCACTGATGCACACAACTGCATTGCAAAACCTGCAAATTATTTAGTGCAAGTTTTACATGCTCCCATTTTTAATTTGGGGAATGATACTTTAATCTGTGAAGGCGATGTGGATTACAAATCCATTTTTATTCCCGGCATGAGGTATGAATGGCAGGATGGCTCAA
>JBKJNS010000381.1:0-3524 GCA_046593455.1 Chitinophagales bacterium
CTCTATCGGGAAAGAAAAAACCATCGGCTTTATTGATCCCAACTGCAAAATCAGATGATGCGCAATACTTTAAAGATTTTCAAAAAATATATGGCAACCGGTATGGCTGCAAAACAGATGTGCTTGAATTGATTAAAACCCTTCCATCAAAAAAAATAATCCAACAAAAAATTAATGATGCCGACATCATCTATGTTGGTGGGGGAAATACTTTGATGATGATGCGCAAATGGCGTTTTCTCGGTGTCGATAAAATGATTGTAAATGCATGGAAAGAAGGAAAAGTAATGGCAGGCTTAAGCGCAGGTGCAATCTGCTGGTTCAATTATGGCCACAGCGATTCAATGGCTTATTATCATCCCGAAAAATGGAATTGGATCAGGGTCAAATGCCTGGGAATACTTCCTATTACCGCTTGCCCGCATGTGCTGGCAGAAGGCAGATTGAAGCACTTTGAAAAAATGATGCTAAAAAATGGTGGAGCAGGAATCGCCCTCGATGATTGTGCTGCCATTGAAGTTATTGAGAATGAATATCGCATTATAACTTCGAAACCGAATGCAAAAGCATTTAAGGTTTTTAAGAAAGGAAAAGAATTAATTACAGAGAATTTTGTGATTGATGGAAAATTCAGATCACTAAAAGAACTTATAAATTAAACTTGTCACCTGCTATTGCCTTAATCAAATCTCCGGAGCTTATTTACCACTCATCCTTCTTCACCTTATTACTTGGCTCCCGCATTCCCGACTCAAGATCTTGCAGCATTGAGGTAATGTAGTTATTTGCTTCATTAAGTGTATTGTAATTATCTTCAATATTTGGATCATCAGCTTTAAATAATCTTTCGATTGGGAAATAACTTGTCTGCTTAAGATTCACGTCTCTAACTTCATATCGGTACTTACCGTCTTTAAAGTTTATTGTTAATGTAAATTTTACAACAGCCGCTTGCACTTTTACTTTTTCCTTCTCTCTGAAAGCTGCAAACTGTGGTTTCAAAACGATCTTGTTGTTTACCGAATCAAGCGTTTCTACTATGCCGCCGGGATTCTTAAAAAACTTGCGGTACCAGATAATAGCGCGCTTGTACAATTCTTCTTTAGCAATTTCATCCTCATTCACCACTTCCATATAATACACCTGATTGTTCTCTTCACTTCTTGGCATATCGGGTGGTACCAAAGGTTCCTTTTTCTGTGAAAAAGAAGCAATGGAAATAAGTAGAAAAATAATAGTTGAAGCGATTGTTCTGTTCATGTTTTGTTTTTGAAATGTTACGTTTAAAACCACCTTCAATACAAAAAATGGTGCCAGCAAATTTTGACTTTTCATAACACAATGCCTTTTATTTTTTTCAACAACTTATCACACAATTTTGTGAATAAGTAAGTCGTTTTAAATAAAGATTTTCCTTCTCAATCCCCCCTCTTTAAACTATCTTTACACATTAATTCAAATAACCAATTTCCCCTATAAAAATGATCACCGAAGAAGTTAAAATCCCGAAAAAAAAGGCTGATGTTTACACAGCCGATAATATAACCGTTCTTGAAGGTCTCGAAGCAGTACGATTAAGACCAGCCATGTATATTGGTGATATAAGCACCCGCGGTTTGCACCATCTTGTTTATGAAGTAGTAGATAATTCAATTGATGAGGCCCTTGCAGGCTTTTGCAAAAACATTGATGTTTTTATTAATGAAGACAACTCCATTACTGTTAATGACGATGGCCGCGGTATACCAACCGATTTCCATAAAAAGGAAGGAAGATCGGCATTAGAAGTTGTAATGACGGTTTTGCATGCGGGCGGTAAATTCAATAAAGACTCTTACAAAGTTTCAGGCGGTCTTCACGGCGTAGGAGTATCATGCGTGAACGCACTCTCAACTTTATTAAAAGCTACTATTTATCGCGATGGAAAAATATTCCAGCAAGAATATGAGCGGGGTAAGCCAATGTATAAGGTAAAGGAGATTGGAACAACTGATCGAACAGGTACCGAAATAACTTTTATTCCCGACAACACCATTTTTAAAATTGTTGAATACAAGTACGAAACAATAGCTGCGCGCTTGCGAGAACTTTCTTTCTTGAATAAAGGAATTAAACTTACACTAACTGATAAGCGCGAGAAAGATGAAAGTGGCAACCATATCACAGAAACGTTTCATTCGCAAGGCGGTTTAAAAGAATTTGTACAATTCCTGGATGCAACTCGTGAACCATTGCTTCCCGAACCAATCAGCATTGAAGGAACAAGAGATTTGGTTGCTGTAGAGATCGCACTTCAGTATAACAGATCTTACAATGAGAATGTACACTCCTATGTAAATAACATTAACACCATTGAAGGAGGAACACACGTATCTGGTTTTCGCCGCGCTCTTACGCGGGCTTTTAAATCATACGCCGATAAGAACAGCCTTTTTGGTAAAATAGATTTTGAAATTACCGGTGACGATTTCAGAGAAGGACTCACTTCTGTAATTTCTGTTAAGGTTCCTGAACCGCAATTTGAAGGTCAAACGAAATCAAAGCTTGGCAACTCTGAAGTAGTGGGTGTAGTTGATCAGATTGTGGGTGAAAATATTACCAACTATCTCGAAGAACATCCGCGCGAAGCTAAGATCATCATTAGTAAAGTGGTGCTAACTGCTACTGCGCGAAATGCAGCAAGAAAAGCTCGCGAACTTGTGCAGAGAAAAAACGGAATGATTGGTACCGGATTGCCGGGAAAACTTTCTGACTGTTCTGATACTGATCCCGAAAATTGTGAGTTGTTTTTAGTTGAGGGAGATTCAGCAGGTGGAACTGCCAAACAAGGCCGCGACAGAAAGTTTCAGGCAATACTTCCTTTGAGAGGTAAAATCCTTAATGTTGAGAAGGCAATGGAAAGCAAGATTTATGATAACGAAGAAATCAGAAACATTTTCACAGGTTTAGGCATTCATCGCAATGAAGCAAAGGAACTGGTGCTTGATAAACTTCGCTACCACAAAGTAATTATTATGACTGATGCCGACGTTGATGGTAGCCACATTACCACCCTTATTCTAACTTTCTTTTATCGTTACATGAAAGAGCTTGTAGAAAAAGGACATTGCTACATTGCTGCGCCCCCATTATATCTTGTTAAGAAAGGAAAAGAACAACGCTATTGCTGGGATGATGATGAAAGGAAAAACGCGGTGAAAGAATTAGGCGGTGGTAAAGATGACAGCGTTGGAATTCAACGTTACAAAGGTCTTGGTGAAATGAATGCTGAACAACTTTGGGAAACAACCATGAACCCCGATACGAGAACATTATGGCAGGTAACTATTGATAGTGCTGCAGAAGCAGATCACGTTTTCTCCATGCTAATGGGTGATGATGTTGCACCTCGCCGCGAGTTTATTGAGAAGCATGCAAAATATGCGAAGCTCGATATCTAAACTGCGGCATTGTTGTTGCAAAATGTGCGCATTAATAAATTTTAATCCACAAAATAAATCATGAAAAAACTTTTTGGTTTTATC
>JBKJNS010000468.1:0-4879 GCA_046593455.1 Chitinophagales bacterium
ATGCAATTGAAGTTGCTTTTACATATCGAAAAAATTTTATGAAACGTCCTATTCCTTTTGTTGACACATCATTGTTTCTATACCAAACTCTTACAACAGGATAACCATACTCAATTGATTCTTCCCAATCAAATATTTTATTGCTCATGTTAGGGTCACTTCCAACATACATAACTGCGAGGTCGCAATACATAGCAACAGCACGTGCATGATTCTCAATAAAATTTCCGTCTAACTTATCAACGCGATTGGGATACCACCGCGGGAGAAACAAAACTTTTCTGCGCATTGGTGCGAAGATAAAATTGTTTGGGTGATGAAGGGGAGAAGATACAGGCAAAGAAAAAGGACAACAGAAATAAGTTCAGTTGTCCTTTTTTAGAAATTTATAATAAAATATTATTGCGAAACTGCTGTTGCCTTCCAGATATTTTTTCCTTCCACATCATGCACACTCAAAATCACAATGCCTTTATAACCATTGATTGAGACAGGAATATTATTAGAAGGAGATGATGAAAAATTCTTTTCTTCAAATAACATTCTTCCTGCAATATCTCTTACTTGAAGTATTGCATGATTCAACTCAACAGGTATGTAAATATTAAAACTGTTGATGAAGGGATTTGGATAGGCAGTTAAATTTTTATTGTTGGAAATGAAAGTAGTTACACCGGTTGGAACGTTATTAGCGCAATCATAAGTCAAAGGATTTTTTTCAATCGGTGAGCCGGGTATTAAATCTTTATCTAAGAAAGCAGAGTAGTTAAATGGATAATAAGTGCAACGAAATGCAGAGTTGCCCGAAGGATTGTTTCCTTGAGTCATTGGCTTCCCATTGGAACCTATAGGATTAATGTAACGCCAGACTTCATTACTTGCCGAATCAACTTCAAACATTTCTCCGCTATTTGCTTCACATATAAGCGTGTTACCGTTTGACAATCGCTGAGCGCCACCCATTACGAAACTAAAAAATGAATTTGCAGGATCAGCTGTGTAAACCCATTCTGGTTTTTTAGGATCATAAGCTGAATCGGGCTCAATTGGATAATTATTATCAACCATTTGAGGAGGAGTAAATGTAGATACCGTTGAATAGTCGGTGCCTGATTGCCCAACACCATTATTAAAAACCATGATACTTCCGCCTCCCGGATTAGCTGCAGGTATCCAAGTTGGATTGTGTTGCTGATAAATTACCTGATCGGTGGTTGTTCCGCGATCATAGTTTTGAGGATTGCCCCAGCGATACAATAAATCGCCGCCTTTTCCTGATTTCCCGCCGATGTGTGATGTAGCTTCATCCATTGTGGTACTGTGATCAATTACCCACAATTCGCTTACATTATGGCTGCTGCAAATAATCTGATTGCGTGTAGAATCAAAATCAACACCGTTAATGTGTAGCCAATCTGCACTAAAGCTACTGAGAGTTCCCAGATTAATGTCAATTAATTCGGGGTGATCTTTAACAACACCATAATTAAGTTTGCTTGCATCTGCATCTTGAATCAAATGATCCCATGCGCGCCATTGCCACACTATTTCACCTCCATAAAGGCCATCGGGTTTTATTTCGACCAGTTTATCACTCCACATCTCTGTAAAGTTTCCGGTTTTTCTTCCGTTGTTGAGTGCATCATCTTTTGTATGGCTTTCCCAAACTATTGCAAGCACGTTCCCATTCGGTAAAGGCATAACATCGTGATGCTGGCATTGATCGTTATCTGAAATTAGATAAGACCAGGTTAGATTTCCATCCCAATCATATCGCTCCACAATGCCGCCTGTGCCGCCGCCCATAAACTGATTATTTCCTACATCACCGCATCGCTGCAGCGAACCGTCGCTTAATAAGTATACTGCCAATCCCGGATGATAGCTGCTTACCCAGTGGTGAATTCTTTTTCCACACTTATCAATAAGGTAGGTGGTATCACTTGAACCGGGTGCAAATAAAACATAGCCATCAAGCGCTCCTGGGTCTTTGTAAAAGAAACCCATAGTTTGAGATTGAGAATGTAATGAGAAGGCAATGAATAGAAGTAGTAATATTTTTTTCATGGTAATTTTAAGTAAGGCTTAAAAATAAGAAACAATTAATTACCTCGTGCAGTGCTACGTTTTCAATATTAATTATTCCATTTACTTTGTAACTCTATAGAAATGCAATACCTTGTAAGAATATTTTTAAGCACCATCTCTTAATAACTTTATTATCGCAGCTATAAACCAGAACCATGAAAACAAAACTGATTCTTTTTGCAGCATTATTCTTTTTAACAGAGGCATCAACCTTTGCAACCGATCCCACTACAAAAGCATGGACCATCAAAGATCCGTTTCTGCAAAAAGTATTTATACAGAACAACGGACAGTTTAGCGGACAGAATAATCTTTCAAATTCTAAAATATTATTTACCGTAGACAATGAAGGCGCAAGAATATTTTTCACTTCTAAAGGACTGACCTTCCTTACCCAAAAATTAAACCGTGAACATGATAACGATAATGAGAAAGAGGAAGATGAACTTAAAATTATTTCGGATTATGTTCACATGCAATGGATTGGCGCCAATGAAAACGCAGAGGTTATAGCAGAAGATAAAGTGAATGACTATTACACTTATGCTGACGCTAAAGTTGAAAATGGAACCATTATCGCTAATGCTTATAAAACAATTACCTATAAAAATCTTTATGACGGAATTGATGTTATTTATTCTTTTCCTGAAACTGAAGGAATAAAATATGCAATTGTTGTTAACCCGGGAGCTGATGTTTCAAAAATCAAAATGAATTACAATGATGCAGAAAAACTTTTTATTGATACGCAAAGTAACCTTCACCTAACCACAGAAATTGGCGACATCATTGATCATGCTCCAATGTCATTTTACGATGTTTCGAAAGAAGTAATCTCTTCTTCATTTATTTTGAGTGGAAATGAAATCTCTTTTCAATTAGCACAATACGATAAAAGTAAAACAGTAGTAATTGATCCTTGGACCATTAACCCAAATTTCAGCGGCGAAAATTCGGGATGGGATATTGACAAAGATGGCGCTGGAAATATTTATTGCTCTGGTGGTAATTGGCCCTACTACCTGAAAAAGTTTTCTTCGACCGGAACATTAATCTGGACTTATACTTACCCGAATTCAACTCCTTACATGGGCGATCATGCAACAACAAATGCAGGATTCAATTACATATCGTATGGTCCATGGATTGGTCCATACTTTTCAAAAATAAATCCTGCAGGTTCATTGGTGTTCAATAACACCACTACAAATATTGAATATCCGCAGGGGGAGATGTATCGCATTGTTTTGAATTGTAAAACCGGTGAATTATATGGAGCAGGTTTCGCCTATGATGGAATCAACCTTAGCAATTACACAAATATTTGCAGCATTGATACCTCAACCGGAAAGTTCAGTAATTATCAAATGCTTTATTCAACCGCTGTCGAAACGAGATCACTTTGTTATGATCCTGCAGGTGGATTTGTTTATGCACTTGTTGTTCCGGTTGATGGTGCTACAAATCCAACCGATGGAAACAGAATTATTAAGAACACAAACCTTCTGGCTCCCATATTTAATGTAAAGAGTAATTACACCATTATGGAAACTTCTCCTACTTATACTCCAAGTTGGTTCAACGGTTTTAACGGTATTGCTGTTGGTTGCTATCTGTATACCTGCGATGGGCAAACTCTTAAGAAATGGGATAAGGAAACGGGAATACAAATTGGCAGCTCAGTAACGATTCCTTCGGGCGGGGTGCAGGCAAACAGCGGACTTTATCTCGATCAGTGTGGAAATATTTATGCAGGAAGCAATAAAACGATAATCAAATACGATGCTTCATTAACACAACTTTCAACAGCAACTACTGATGGAAAAGTTTTCGACATCTGCGCAGGAATTATTGATGGTGAAATTTTAGCATGTGGCGAAAAATTTATTTCATCTATTGATATGGATGTTTGCACTAACATAAATGTTCAGTTTACTACAGTAGAATCGAATCCATGTTCATGCACCGGTTCGGCAACTGCATTTGTTGTTGGTTCCTGCGATTCATCATTCTCTTATAGCTGGAGTAACGGAAGCACTGGTACAACACTTACTGATCTTTGCCCCGGTACTTATACGGTTACAGTTGCTGATACTTCAGTTTGCCAAAATGTAAGTGCCGTCGCAACAGTTACAGTTGCAGGAAATAACAGTTCACTTCCTTCCATTCAAATTTTAACAACGCTTGCATGCGAAGGCGAGTGCAATGCAACCGCAACTCCGGTGATCAATGGCGGCACTCCGCCATTTGATTATGTGTGGAGCAATGGTCAATCGAGTGATGTGCTTATTGGTTTGTGTGCAGGTAGTTACTCTGTTTCAATAACAGATGTTTATGGATGCACAGGATCACAGACATTTACTATCAATACATCGCCTCTTATTTCTGTTACAACAACTTCAACCAACGCAACGTGCAATAACAATGATGGCACAATTTCGATTGTAGTTTCAGGGGGAACACCGCCGTTGAATTATATTTGGAGTAATGGGGCATCAACTCCGAACTTATCAGGATTAGGTGAAGGAACTTATTCTCTTATTGTAACCGATGCTGCGGGATGCTCGCAAACCTATGAAGTGAGCGTTGGAAAAAATGAATTACTGGTGGGTTCATTCAGTTACGTTTTTCCTGATCAGTGTTATCCGCAGTTAGTTCAATTTACAAATACAACAACAGATGTAGTCACTTCCAATTGGAATTTTGGTGATACCGCTACAAGCATTGAAGTAAATCCGCTATACAGTTACAATGATAAAGGTGATTATGTAGTAACTCTTGTGATTACAAA
>JBKJNS010000495.1:0-6829 GCA_046593455.1 Chitinophagales bacterium
ATAAAATCCTGCACCTATCACCGGTTGATCAATAAGTCCTATTGCCCATATATCGGAATTTCCTTCACCTAAAGCACCGTTGTTAAAATTAAATCCATTTGCATCGTAATATTTATCTGAAATTCCGTGACCATATTCATGAAATACCACATCGTTGATCAACGCTGTGTTAACACAAGTAACATCGGCACTAAAAAAATTTACCGAAGACCCATCATAAAATGCATTGCATGAACCGGCAACATCAACATTTGTTGTTAAGTCAAAATCTAAACCCGTGAATGTTGGAAAATATACTTTCATAAAATCATGCACAATACTAACTCCATAATAAGCACTCACTTCCTGCAGTGAAACCCCTGAACCATCATAAGTAAGGTTATTGCTTCCGGGATTAATGGTTGCTGTGAATGACTTTACAGTATTGCTATTTCCTTTAAAAACTTTTGACCACGTACCTTGTATGTAAACAGTAGCAGTTGTAGGACTTGTAACACTTGAGATAGTAACATTTCCATTTACATCGGTGTAATAATCCACACCCGAAACTTTTACACGAGCGTAAGGAATGTTAACGGTTGTGGTTGGAACAGTAGGATTAATTGAAACAGTAGATCTGATTGCAACATCTGCTGAGTGTGCTACTTCATTGTGGCGGTAAAGAACTTCACCATTATTTGCATCAACGAGGGTGTAATAGCGTGCAGGGAAATTATCAAAGTCGGTTGCACTTACTGTAACTTCATACACCAATCGATATTCGAATTTTCCATCGGCAGGAACAGGAAGAACTTTAAGTAATGGGTTAACGGTGAATCCGGTGATTACATAATCAATTCCGCTTACAGCATAGTTTGAAATTACATCACTTGATAATTGGGGGTTGGTGCTTATTTGAATATCATTGTAAACATCGGCTCCAAAAAGAATTACCTCATCTTGTTTAGTGGAGCGAACTGTTACACGACTGTTAAGCACTTCCAATCCCAAATAAGTTTGGTAGAAATCAACATAGTTGTATTTCGATTGCATTGAATTGCGCAACACTAAGTTTTCAGTATTGATGTTGAATGAAGACATTTCAGTTTTAATAAAATTCAAAGCTTTACTTGCAGCATCACCTGTTCCTGTTAGTTGAATTCCTTTTCCATAAGCACGATGCGGCATTCCGCTGCGCTCATCAAAAATTGGTTTCCATCCTGTGTGTTTTGTTTGGAATGAAGACCATGCTGCAGAGCCGCGAAGATCTTGTTGCTTAACTTGGTTTAATGTTTCCTTCTTGTTTTTTACAAACGTTTTCTGGAAACGATCGCCAATCATATCGGCGAATGAAAGTTGCAAGCCGGCAAAGCAGATTGCAATAAAAAGCAGTGTAAAATTTTTCATGTTTTGGTTTATGGGGCGTGAAAGTATGAAATGAAATCCAATGAGATCTAGAGGCTGGCATTCCCATTTATTATTGGTCTGTTTCTAATATTTATTTTTGAAACGAACTAATTATTATGTACAAAAACTGAAGATCAAGAGCAGATTTATTACGACTGCGTTTCATCAGCAATACAAAGTTATTAAAGAGGACATCCGATCTCAGATGGTTGTTGCTGCAATCCTCACATTGCAATCAACTTTCCTATAGCAATAATTTTCTCTGCTTGCCTTATTTGAATTAAATAAATTCCCGATGGCAATCCGTTTCGCTGCAATCGGATTTCCTTTCCCTCAAAATTTTTCTCCATCATCTGCTCGCCTAATGCATTGAAGAGTAAAAGTTTTCCGGATTCACTGTGATTATTTTCCGATACATAAATGGATGCTTCCTGTGTAAAAGGATTGGGTGAAATGTGCAATGCATTCCCTTCTTCTTCTAAAACAAAAGTGGGCAGGCAGTTGCCGGGAAGATTTGCATCCATCCAAATGGCCCGATCTTCAATCCAATCTTTCAGATAAGTGATTTCGTCTTGGTAAGTTTCACCGATGTAGTAATTCCAATCTACATATTGACCGAGAATATCCCACTTCTCAAAATTTCTCTCCTTGGCTTCATCAAGAATCAAAACAGCCGAATCAATCCAGTGGTGGATGGAATCGGTAGTGAAACTATTTTCACGCAGTAAATTCCATCTGCATTTAACATGATCAGCAAATAAGGGATCTTCAAATAATCGCTGCCACCAAAAAGGAACATGAGGAAAAAAACCGTCGCAATACGAATTGAATTCATACTGCCATCCTTCAACGTTGTAAGCATTGCAATAATTGGCATTACCGAATGACGAACTAAAATCCCACAGTGGTCCCATGGTGAGCTTGCCGCCATTGCTGTCTTTATCTTTATACATGAAACACGACGACCGGTAGCCATCCACAGTGTGACCTAACTCTTCGATGAGCATGTAATCTATGAATGAATTTTCATCGGCAAAAGCTCTGTAACCTGAATCGGGATCGGCGAAGTCAGGATCGTTCAGCGCAGTTTCAAAAAGGTGAACGTAATCCTGAATGTAATTTTTTTGAACGGGCAGCAAATCAAATTCATCGGGATCGTGGTATTGAAAGAAAACCTCTGAGTCGTATCCTGATGTCCATGTTTCATAACCGCTGCCGGTGGTCTTGTCAATCTTGATGATGTAGCCGCCGGTGAGTTGATCACCCAAAGTATCTTGCTCAGCGAGTGTTGCAATATCAACGCGGTTTACATCGCGCTTAATTTTTTCCTGTAACTCATACACGCCAATGTAGCTGCCATCAAGAATCAATTCCACAAAATGAGTTCGCGAAGCATAATGTTCCATGCGATTGAACAGATGATACGCAAGGGTATTCCGCATCAATGTTTTATCGGTGTAGGGTGCATATAGAATCCAATCGCTCTCTTCAGGAAATCCAAGAATAGAAACATTTATTTTATTTCCGAAAGAATCAACCGGCGTAAAGGCATACGATTTTTTCGGATACAGTTGTTGCGACGTGGAGCCACGAATTTCAATCGTTACTTCGCCATTGTAATTATTGTAAGGATCAGAAATGTGGTTCATGTTTCCTGTTCCGTTATCAATGATGCCCATGAAAACCGTAATGCGCGGATCATCTACAATCACCTGCCCATAGGTTTCAATAATAACAATTGGAAGATTGGAAGAATCCAGCGCAACCTGTGCCGCTGTTGTTTTTACCATAAAACATCTCAACAGAACAAGTAACCAAATTTTTCTTTTCATGAGAGAAACAGTAAAAAAATTTTGTGGCTCGAAAGTAAGTGCTTTCTCAAAATTTCTTTCACCCGGGTTTGAGTATGGAATTGCTAAGTTAAAAATAGTTGCATCGCTACTTTGAGATTCAAATAAAAATTAGCCGATGCGTTCGAAAATCTTAATGCTTCACCATACCAAAACAGTTAATTTAAACATTGCTGAAAACTGGTGCAACAAAATTATTCGTATCAACCATGTTCATCAACTTAAAACGAACAAAATACCCGGCAAAAAAATCTCTCTTACATTTCACCTTTGATGAAATGGTTTAAAATAATTGCTTTCCCCATCCTTGGATTTCTGGTAATGCAATGGATGCAATTAAACGGTTTGCCTGAGCCTGCAGCCCGCATGAGTTTTCTTTTGATATGGATTGCAGGATGGTGGATGTCGGAAGCAGTTGACCTTGCCGTGACCTCGCTTATTCCATTCATATTTTTTCCATTGCTCGGAATTATGAGCGCTGATAAAACAGCAGTGAATTACATGGAGCAAACCATCTTCTTATTTATCGGTGGTTTTTTTCTTGCCTATGCAATGGAGAAATGGAATCTGCACAGCCGCATGGCATTTAAAATAATTTTACTGCTTGGCAATAAACCTTCACGTATTCTGCTGGGGATTATGGTGACGACTTACCTCATCACCATGTGGATTTCGAATACTGCAACAACCATTATGCTTTTTTCTGCTGTGCTTGCCATCATTCGTAACGAAAATCTTTTTCAAAAACAAGGTCATAAAAGGATTGCAGCTGCTTACATGCTTGCGTTGGCATATACTGCTTCCATTGGCGGCTTCTCAACTCTGGTAGGCACACCTCCCAATATTATTTTCACCGGGTTCTATGAAAAAATGTTCCCTTCCGCTGAGTCAATAAATTTTTTCAGGTGGTTTGTATTTGCATTTCCGGTGAGCTTTTCATTTTTTGTTTGTGCCTACTGTGTCCTGCGCTTTTGGGTGATTGGGAAAAAATATGATGTGCCATTTGACATTCAGCACATAAAGGATGAGTACAACAGTTTGGGAAACCTATCAAGAGAAGAAAAATCCGTAATGACTGTTTTTTTCATCACAGTTATTTTATGGTTCACTCGTGCCGATATTGATTTCGGAAATTTTAAAATGACAGGATGGGTAAATCTGTTCGGATTTCCTTCATACATAAAGGATAGTACTGTAGCGATACTTGCAGGGTTTACACTTTTTCTGATCCCCGCTTCAAAAAACAAAAAGCAAAATATTCTTGAATGGAAAGATGTAACTAAACTTCCGTTTAAGATCATCTTGTTATTCGGTTGTGGTTTTGCGATTGCCGAAGGTTTTGAAACAACAGGGCTCGATGTTATTCTTGCTTCGAATCTGGTTGCCTTGAAAGCAATGCCGCCATGGATCATTATTTTATCAGTTGTAATATTTGTAACGCTGCTAAGCGAAATGGCCTCTAATGTAGCGAGTGTGCAATTGATATTGCCTATACTGATGCCATTGAGTATTTCACTTGAAATTGATCCGCTTACTTTAATGATACCGGCGACTATTGCTGCTTCATTTGGTTACATGCTTCCTGTAGCTACAGCTGCTAACACCATTGTTTACGGAAGCGGATATATTGATTCCAAAACCATGTATAAAGTAGGTTTCATTTTCAATGTGATTGGCATTACACTTCTCACTTTGTTTTCGGTCTATAGAAAATTCTAATTCCCTGCGGTTCAATAGAAATATTGCTCAAGCATATTTCATTTCCTTCATCTTTAAAGTATAAGCATCGAGGCTACTCAAGCAAAAAAATTTTGAGCAAGACACAAGGTTTGAAATTGCATATTCATTTTTCGGAGAAGATTTCCTTCATCTTACTTTCTCTGAATACAAAAATTGCTTCCACCTTTTTTTGGATCAAAATTGAATTTAAGATGTCTCCCAAAAAACCGAATGGTACTCGCCATTCAACCACATCAGTCATCTCAACTCCTTCATCTGTTTTTTTGAAATGATGTTCGTGATGCCAGTATGAATATGGCCCTTTTAATTGCTCATCAATAAAAAAGTTTGGCGCATCGGCTTCTGTAATTTTTGTTTGCCAGCTCAATGGAATTCCTAACAGCGGACTCACTTTGTAATCTATGAGCATGCCTTTATAAATCTTATCACCGGGTTTAAAATCGGTGCGGACATTAAAATTCATTTCGGGCGGTGTAATCTTACTAAGGTTTGCAGGTGATGAAAAATAATCCCATGCATTTTCAATTGAAACAGGCAAGGTGGTGATGTATTTTAGTTTGTGTAAACTCATTTGAGAATTAATTTTTATTTGATTGTTGAAATTCCGCCATCCATTTTAAAAACCTGACCAGTTACAAATTTTGATTGATCACTCAACAACCAATAAGCAAGAGATGCAACATCATCTGCTTCGCCAATAGTTTTTAGCGGATGGCGTTCTTTCGATGCTGCCAATTTTTGCTCACTATCAATTAATCGTGTGGCAAGGGGCGTTTGCGTAAGCGAAAGAGCGATGCAGTTTACCCGAATTGCAGACGCAAATTCAGCAGCCAGCGAACGCATTAACCCTTCTACTCCACCTTTTGCAATTGCAATTGAACTGTGAAAATTCATTCCGGTTTCAACTGCAACCGTGCTGAATAAAACTATTGAAGCTGACGGCGCCTGCTTTAGATTCGGCAAATATTTTTGAATTGCTTTAACTGCACCAATCACATTGATTCTAAAATCAGTAAGTATGTCTTCTTCCTTTAAGGAACGAAATGGTTTGAGTGTGATAGAGCCGGGACAATAAGCAAGGCCATTGATTGGTGAATTAATATCTGGTAATGAATCATTCAAAACATCAGCAGAAAGAAATTCAATCTTATCAGAATTTAATTCACGTTGCTGGCGCGCAATCACTATTGGTTTTTGATCTTCTGAAATTATTTTTTGGGTTAATGAAAATCCGATTCCACTGCTTCCACCAATAATTAAAAAATTACTCATGCAGTAGGAACAGAGAGAAATAAAAAATGTTCAATTTAAAAATTCACTTCGCATTCACAATCACCAAAAGTTCTTCCTTTTTTTAATAATCGTTCCACCACTTTGAGATACAAGTAAAGATTAACTGCTACGGTTGGAGTGGTGGCACGACTATAGAGAAAATAAAAAAACATTATCGTTTCAAAGTTCGAGTATGTGATTGCACGGTAAAAAAAGTTACGCCACCACTTTTGCTTCAAATCGTTTTGCCGATTGCAACTTTGCGAATTCCTTCGGAGTCATGTAAAGCACATCGAGCGGAATCATAAACTTCTTAATCGTGTTCCAATTAGCGTTGCCGCTCATTCGTGAACGCTGAAAAATATCTTTCTTTTCAAAATCATCGGAGATAATGATTACATCAAGATCGCTGTCATCATTTGCATCGTGGCGCAAGTGTGAGCCGAACATTGCTATGTGTTTTACATTCACATTAGCAGATGCAAATTGCTCTTTCAAAAATTTTATGACTTCGTTGATTGCTTCTTCAGCCATTTTAAAATTGTTTTTGTTGTATTAATAATTTGAATACTCGGGCGTGT
>JBKJNS010000012.1:0-7220 GCA_046593455.1 Chitinophagales bacterium
GTTTGAAGCAAGTGTGAGTTCAACATCATAGGTGCCGAACTCGCCGTAAAATTCTTTACCCAAATGCTGATCGGTATCCCAACCAAATTTTCTGTCGTAAACACATATTCTTGGATACCAATGCACGCCATCATATTGCCACAATCCTTTAGAGTTTATCTTTTTAAACCTTCTTCTTTGTGATCCGCTATCAAAGTAGGTTTTGAATTTTATTTTGAATGTCACTGAATCATTAGGTAATAATTTTTTGGGAAGAAAAACCTTCATTACAGAAAAATCCTGTTCGCGTTTCAGTTCTTCATTACCAATCATCATGCTCTCCACCACTTCACCCAAACCATTGGCTTCATACTTTCCAAAAGTTTGTTTGGTGTTGTTGGTAAGGTTCAAACTTTCAATGTGTCCGCCTTTTACAAATGCTTGTTGGTAGAGATGAAAAAAAACATAAGAGAAAGTATCGGGCGAATTATTGTAGTAGGTAAATTCTTCATCGCCCGAAATAATATCAGTACGTTCGTTGAGTTCGGCTTTTATTTTATAGTAAACATCCTGCTGCCAGTAGCCATCATAAGGTTTTCTGTTTTTCCAGTAGAAAGGGTTTGAACTGCTGCGGTATTCATTTGGTGCTGTATTGGGATCGTAGTTCGCATATTGAGAATAGGTTTGGGAACTGAAGAAAAATAAAATGCCGATAAACAAAATTCTTTTCACGTGATGTTGATTTTTAAGAGAACGAAAATATGAATCATTAAAGATCAATTGAATATTTAGCAATTTTGAGTTTGCAGATATTTAATAATGTGAAGTTGTCCCGTAGGGACAAAATATCGGTAGAAAACAGAATACAAGAGCCTCGCCCCGATAGGGGCGAAAGAATTGAATAAAATATTGATCGCATTTTCTCCTATTCCTTAAAATCTATTTTATATTTTTCGAATCTTATGCCGAATCAAAATTTGCAATACCAGCTCGCACTCACCTTAATCCAAAATGTTGGTGATGTGCTTGCTAAAAATTTGGTGAGTTACTGTGGCGGCGCCGAAAATATTTTTAAAGCAAAGAAAAAGGACCTTGTAAAAATCCCCGGCATTGATGAGGTGAGAGCCAATTCAATTTTGCAATTTGATTTTTGGAAAGAAGTGGAGCAGGAAATTTCTTTCATTGAAAAAAATAATTTGGAAACATTTTTTTATCTCGATCAAAATTATCCATCGCGATTAAAGGGGTTGAGTGATGCGCCCATCTTATTGTTTGCAAAAGGTAAAATGAATTTGAATGAGGGTAGAATGATTGGCATTGTAGGAACGCGGCATGCAACTGATTATGGTAAAAAAATTACGGAAGCCATGATTGATGGATTAAAGGAATATGAAGTATCCGTTATCAGCGGTCTTGCTTATGGAATTGATATTACTGCGCATCGTGCAGCGGTGAAGAATAAGTTGCAAACCATAGGCGTGCTCGCACACGGTATGGATCGCTTGTACCCTGCTCAACATCGTTCAACAGCAGTTAGCATGGAGGAAAAGGGAGGATTGCTGACAGAGTTTAAAAGTACAGATGCATTCGAGCCACAAAATTTCCCTAAGCGAAACAGAATTGTTGCCGGCTTGTGTGATGCAACGATTGTGATTGAATCGGCCATCAACGGTGGCGCATTGATTACTGCAGAAATTGCAAGCTCTTATAACCGCGATGTGTTTTGCGTGCCGGGTGAAGTGGGAGCAAAATTTTCGGTGGGCTGCAATTATTTTATTAAAGCCAACAAAGCAACTTTGATTGAAAGTGCTGCTGATCTTGCACAACAGATGGGATGGCAGCAATCAAAAGGGGGCGCACCAAAACAAAAGGAATTATTTATTGAGTTAGATGAAAAGGAAAAACTGATTGTTGATTTGCTGAAAGAAAAAGAAGATGCACACATTGATGTAATTTCTTCTTTCACCAAACTAACTCCGAGTCAGTTAGCAGCAACACTTTTAGGTTTGGAATTTAAAGGCGTGGTGATTGCAATGCCGGGCAAAATGTATAAGATGGGTTGATTTCTTTTTAAATCTTGCAGAGTTTAATAATGGAAGTTGAAGATTCATTTTTCACCTTCATAAAATAAATCCCTTTTGAAATCGGAGTTTGATTGTCTGTTGCAGAAGTATTTGAAAGTTGCGGCAATAAAATTTTCTCTCCTAAATAATTGTAGTATTCAAATTGCGAATCGGTGATTGAAGTAATTGCTTGCATTGCTACTGCATCGTTCTGAAAATAAATTCTATCAGCATTTCCTTCATTCCAAAAATTATTCTCTTGCAACAATCCCGTAGGTTGTAAACTATCGCACGGCACTACTCTTAATATATTTCCATCACCATACACTTTTACTTTTGCTATTGTAATCGGCTCAGCTATTCCCGAATCATACTTTTGTATTACTGAGCCCGATTGAATTAATTCACCATGATAAAAATTCATCCAGCACATTTTTGTTCCTTCTCCAAAATTTTTGAATTGCTGTGTTCTTCGAAGTGTAACATCAGTGGTAGCGTATTCGGGCAATGCCGGCGGAATGTAATTGCCCATGTTTAATTTTCTTTTTGTAATGTAAAGTTGAATTTGCCACAAGTTATTTCTGTCAACTATTGATGAATCAACCCAATCGTAATTTGCATTGATTGAACCCACACTATCACCATCATAATATGGTGAGTCAACAACCATTTGCGATCCGGCGTAACCATTTAATGAGCCATATGAAAATGCAGGATAAGAAAGACTTGTTCTAAATCTTCTTAGATCAGGAATACTCAAGGCAGGCCAATCGGTTATTTGCCCGCCGCCATGTCCACGTAAATCCCATTGATACCTTCCACCGGCTCTTGTTGCTTGCACAGTGTCATAAGTAATTATCTTTTCTTCCCAGCAAGCAGTTTCATCTCTTTTACCATTGATCGCATATAAAAACGGTAAAGATTTATTTCGATTGAAATGAAACATATACCAACTGTTAGTGAGATTAAACACTCTGTAAAAGCTGTCGGCAATTCCGCTTACCGAAATATCGGTATTAAAATTTGTACTGTCTTCATGCCCCCAAAAGATTCTGCTCTCTGCAATTCCCGATCCATCACCATTATACTTGCATTCAGGATTGTGATCATCAGGTGCACTGATATTGAATTTGCCATCAGATAAAGTTGCGGCAGCATATTTTTGCGGATCAACCATTGAATTAACAAGGACGGCAGAACAACCTTGTGAACTTCCAACAAGGTAAAGTTTGTTGCTGTCAATTGCATTTGGCCATGTTTTATTTACCCAATAGTTTTCCCATTTTAATCTGTAGTAGGTATATGCTTTTACAATTCCACCTTTCATTACCGGCGTTTTATCTGTTACACTATAAATGTCAAGACTATCGGAATAGCCTAACCATCTTGAATTATATCCTGTAGAATCAAGGCCATAAGCAGGTATCCAATCATCAAAAGATATTTTCCAGGAGCTGGTGATTTTGGTTGCAATGGAATTTGCAATAAAGTTTCCGTTGCCGCCATGAAATTTCATGAAACAATAATTCTTTCCGTCAACGGCTCCGGTTTTTACAATTCCAAAATGAAAAGCAAGGCATCCTTCATTTGCCAATGCAGGATAAGTTGATGTTTGAATATTTCCGCCGTAGTGGATGTAGATGTCCATAAATTCCGAAGCTATTGGAAACTGACTGTATTGCAGATAACATTTAACAGGATCAAGATGCTCGGTAACTTTATACGAAGTTGCATTGGAATCCGAAACAACTTTCCAGTTTGCAGTATCACTTCCGAAATTGCAACGCACAGCGTAATAATATTGTTTGCCTTCGGTGGTACAATTGGTTACAAATAAATTTTGAGTGCTGTCAAGCGCGGTGTAAGGCGTATCATTTACAATCATGTAGTACCTTTTATAGTTTACATCTGCAATTGAATAGGAGAGTCTGTAATCGTACCCAAAGTCATGCAACACTCTTCCTAAATAATTTGAAGTTTTAATCGAAGACGAAGTGATGGGGAGCGTATCACGATACACATAGTAGAAACCGGTATCGCAGGCTGAAACATTCTTCCATACAATAAAAACCTGACCATTATGATACTCGGCACTGATATTTGAAACAGTTTGAGCACTGGAAAAAATTGAAAGCAAAGTTTGCAAAAACAAGATCCCGATAACAGGAATCTTTGGGGAATAAATCCTCATTGAAAATATTTAATTATTACAAAAATAGTTTAAAACTTCTATCCTTTATTTCGAAGCTTTTCTGAAGTAACAATATGGTTCTTAAATGAAGAAGGCGTTCATTATTCGCACTAGAAAAAAGTTTCAGGGATTTGATAGCACTTTAAATATTGCTTTTGCTTTGAGCATGCATTCTTCATATTCTTTTTCAGGTTCACAATCATAAGTGATTGCGCCGCCCGCCTGGAATGATAAATATTTTGTTGAGGCATTATAAAAAATACTTCGGATCACTACATTAAAATCAAAGTCGCCATCAGGAGTAATAAAACCAACAGAACCCGAAAACAAACCACGTTTTACTTTTTCATACTTATCAATCAATTGCATCGCCATCACTTTTGGTGCGCCCGTCATTGAACCCATTGGAAATGCGTTTTTAATAGCCGTACTATAATCAATTTCACTTTGCAATTCAGATGTAACCGTTGAAATCATTTGATGTACCTGAGCAAATGAATAAACACCAAATAGTTCTTCAACTTTAACAGAGCCCGCAACTGATGATCGTGCAAGATCATTCCTTACAAGGTCAACAATCATCACATTTTCTGCACGCTCCTTTGGATCATTGATCAATTTATTTTTTTGAAATGAATCATCGCCGCTTTTCTTTCTTTCTATGGTGCCCTTCATCGGCTGCGACATTAATTTGCGCCCATCTTTTTTCAAGAACCTTTCGGGGCTTGCACACAACAAATAATTTGAATCGTGTTTTACAAAACAAGCAAAAGGGGAAGGGGATATTTTATTCAGCGCATTAAAAAGTGTTGGAGGATTTACTTGAATCTCATCTATATAAAATTCCTGGCAAAAATTCATTTCATATAAATCGCCATTGGCAATGTGCTCTTTTATTGCAACAACAGTTTCCACGTATTCTTCACGTGTTATTCTGTTCTTTATTCCATTGTGCTTGGGAGATGAAAAAAGTTCGACGGTGGTGCTCATGATTGAAGCATATATTTCCGCGGGGTCTTCAACTGAATGTACAATAATTTGATCGTTAATAATTTCAATAATGTGTTTTGGCCTGAAAAAATATGCAATTGGAAAATTAATTCCATTATGCCGCTGGTCTTTTTTATTAAATACCAATGGCTCTGTTTCATTTTTTAAATCATAACTTAAAAAACCGAAGACCCAATCTTTTTTTTCTGAATGAAATTTTTGTAATGATGAGAAATAATTATGATAACAAGGCATTATCTCAATCTCGCCGGCAGCAGCGAGAAATTCACGCTGCGGGTTAAAGTAAGTGTAGCCGTTATAATCAAAACAAGCAGCAGAAAAAAAATTCCCTGCCCAAGCAATCAGTTGTTGTTTAAACAAGCCGATGTTCCCGGCAGGGAAGGTTGCGGTGTTCCGCATGTATGTTAAAAGTGGGATTTAAAAATCATCATCATCATCAGACAGATCATCCATTTGTGAAATGTCCTCCTCAATTTTAAAGTCGTCATCCATTTCAAAATCGTCATCCATATCATCCTTTCTTTTTTTTGAACTGAACTTTATGTCATCATCATCATCGCTTAAAAATGCATCATTATCATCATCATCTCTTGATTTTTTTGGTTTGGCAACAGGTGGTTTTTTTAAAAGTTTTATTGAAGGAGTCTTTGCTCCAGATTTTAAAACTGAATTTTTAGCCGGTTTACTCGCTGCTTTTTTTGGTTTTGCTTTCATGAACAAAATTATTTATGGCAGTAAATTTTGAACGAACTTTTGAGATAATCAAATTTTTTTTAAAGAAAATTTTGATCATTGATTTTTAGGAGCAAATAGATTATTTAAAAGCGCATCAATAAGTGATCATAAAATCATTTTAAACTTCTACTAATTGTTCTCTTCCTGCGCCAATCGAAATCATTGAAACATTTACACCTGTATTTTTTTCAATAAAAGAAATGTATTCATGAATCGTTGCAGGCAGGTCTGATTTAGATTTCATAGAGTGAGCAGTTTTCCATCCATTGCAAATTTGATATTGCGGAACAATCGCAGAGGTGTTTACATTGAACGGAACTTCAAGTGATGATTTGCCATTAATCAGGTACGAGGTGCAAACTTTTATTTCATCAAAAACATTAAGTACATCTGCTTTTGTTACAATAAGTTTAGTAACACCACTAAGCATAATGGTATAATTTACTGCCACCAAATCGAGCCATCCGCACCGGCGAGGTCTGCCTGTTACAGCTCCGAATTCATTTCCCTCTTTGCGCATCAACTCACCTGTTGCATCATTAAGTTCGGTAGGGAAGGGGCCGCTTCCAACTCTGGTGCAATAAGCTTTTATAATCCCGAACACATCGCGGATAGTTGATGGTGCAATTCCCAATCCTGTGCATGCTGCTGCTGAGATTGTATTGGAAGAAGTGACAAAAGGATAAGTGCCAAAATCAATATCGAGCATGCTGCCTTGTGCGCCCTCTGCCAGAATATTTTTTCCCTGGCGTAATTTTTCATTTAAAAAATATTCGCAACTAACTGCATTAAATGATTTCAAACATTCAATACCCTTAAACCAAGTTTCTTCCTGATCATTGAGATCATATTTAAAATTGTATTGACTCAGAAGATCAAGATGTTTCTTTTTTAATTTTTCATACAGCGATTTAAAGTCGGGTGATAAAATATCTCCAACTCTTAAACCATTTCGGCCGGTTTTATCCATGTAAGCAGGGCCAATACCTTTTAATGTGCTCCCGATTTTGCCTTCCCCTTTCGAAGCTTCACTTGCTGCATCGAGCAAACGGTGAGTGGGAAGTATGATGTGTGTTTTTTTTGAAAGTAGTAATCGCTTTCTTAGATCGATGCCACCGGCAGTAAGCTCATTTACTTCTTTTTCAAACTCAACCGGGTCAAGTACAACGCCATTGCCGATGATATTGATTAAATGATCGTGAAAAATTCCTGAAGGAATACTGCGCAATACCACTTTCTTT
>JBKJNS010000041.1:0-3129 GCA_046593455.1 Chitinophagales bacterium
TGAAGTGAAGACGGTATCAAACGTAAGTGTATCGGTAGAAAAAGAAAGTTTATCAGCAGGGTCGGTGGTGATTAAATCTTTTTTGCACGAGCCGAAAATAATTGCAGCGAGTAATAAAACAATTGAATACTTCTTCTTCATAAATTTCGAACGGCAAAGATGTTTATTTATTACGAAAGAAGGATTTGGAAAGTGAATAGTCAAGAGTGAATGGTGAAAAGTGAATGGTCAAAAATGCCCACTGATAAAATTTTTGCAGAGTTTAAAGAGATGTTCGGAATGACTTTTTCGGTGAGAAAATTTTTGTGAAACAAACTTTTCCAAAGTTTAAACTTTGGAAAAGTTCATAGAGATTGTGATATCCAAAACCTATTTAACAGCGCAAGCAATGGTGGCAATGCTCACTACAGTTCCTGTAATGGCGAGAATAGAATTTGCGCAAGCTTCGAGTGTAGAGCCGGTGGTTATTACATCATCGGTTAGTAAAACGTGTTTTCCTTCCAGCGATTTTGGATCAGTAATATCAAAAACACTTCCTACATTTTGCCAGCGCTCGAATCTTGTTTTATGAGTTTGTGTTTCTGTTTTCTTTGTTCTTATCAAAATATTTTTCTTCCACGGTTTTCCCATGGCATCACTCAATCCCTCGCAGATTAAATCTGCCTGATTAAAACCGCGTTGCATTTCCTTCGACTTATGCAAGGGCACAGGAAGAATTACATCAACACTATCATAATCTTTGCATTCATTCAACTCAGCACCATACATTTTTCCAAGCTTAACACCTACTTCTAATTTTCTTTTGTACTTCAGTTCATGAATCAAGTGTTGTATGCGGCTTCCCTTTTGAAAATAGCAGTAAGAGGAAGCTCTGTAAATTTCAACCCGTCCCCAAAAATGTTTTTCAATGGTGTTGTTTTTTTCTAAATGAAAATTTGTTTTGGGAAGATAATACTGGCAGAAAGAACAAATTACTTCTTCACCTTTATTCATTGCGCAGCCGCATGATGCACAAAGATTGGGAAAGAATAGCGAAGCAAAATCGCCGATGTGTTCTGTAACAATATTCATTTGGATATAAGTTTTGGCTTCGAAATATAAAAAATTAATTGTAGCGTTTTTAAAAAATGTTTTTGTAAAATATTTCTCTTATTTTAGTTCCGTCAATCACTAAAATCTAAAGCCATGAAAACAACATCCGCCACTTCTGAAAAATGTTTTCTAAGAATTTTTAACAACAAGAACACAGACCGCATTCTTGCAGAGAGAGAGAGAGAGTCTACTTACCGAAGGAAGGAGAGAACTTCATTTACCACAATTATTTTTCTGCTTTTAAATTTGATGATCGTGTACTCTCAATTTGCTATGGCACAAAATCAAGTTTTGAATTATGATTTAGAAACATATAACAATGAGTGCCCAAAAGAACCAAGTCAACTCGGATATTATGGAGCTACAAATTTTATTGACAATGCTACAAACTGGAATTGGGCAAGTAATGGAACAACGGATTATTTCAATGCATGTTGGGATCAATACACTGGCCCATTTTCAGTAGATGTACCAACTAATGTTTATGGCTTTCAAAATTCTTTTTCCGGTGGTGTTGCTTATGCAGGGATATATGCTTCAATCAAAAACAATAATGATTACAGAGAATATCTTCAGGGAAAATTAAACAACGCATTAATTGCTGGTGTAACGTACTCAATCAAATTCCATGTATCACTTGCAGATTGCTCAGGGCAAGCAATACAAGATTTTGGTGTCTCATTTACAAATGTTGAATATAGTTTGGCAGGTGATGGACCACTACCGCTTTCATTTGTTGCACTTGGTAATACCGTTGTAAATGATTTTACAAATTGGACTGAAATTATAGGATGTTATGTAGCCAATGGAACTGAGAATTTTTTCCAGTTCGGGAATTTTAAAACAAATGCAAATACAGTTTTCACTCCTGTTGTTACGGGTTATTCAGGTGACTGCATGATAGATGATGCAGCAAATGCTGCTTACTACTATATTGATTATGTAGAAATTGTTCCTTTGCCAATTTCAATTACTCCTGCAAATGTTGTTGTCTGTGGCGGAACCGGTACTTCACTTCTTACTGCCACTACAGGATATACAAGCTATCAATGGTATCTTAATGGAAGCATAATTAATGGAGCATCAAGTTCAACTTACACCGCTTCTTCCGATGGGCTTTACAAAGTGAGTACTACTTACGGTGGTTGCACTGTTTATTCAAATGAAGTTTCTGTTTGCATATCTGCAAGTCCCGTATTTGAAGTTTTCGGTGACAGAAGTAATTGCAGGGCAGGAGGAAGCACTTATACTCCTGTGAATTTGGGAAATTACTCTTGGGAATATGCAGTAAAAGATAAATATGGAAACTTGTTGGTTCAATGGACTTCTGGCACTTCAAAGAGTTATGATTTTTCAGCCATTCAATGCAGCGAAGCAAATGCAGATGGATATGTAGGAAGTATTTTATTTAAAGCTACTGATCCTAAATGCGGGTGCAGCACAACAGTTGAAACAAACATTAGTTGCTGTTGTGGATCGCTGACTGCCGGTGACTGCTCCATTTTTATTTATGACAATAACACCTCAACATTATACGGTGCCAATGACTACACAATTTCAAATGTTAATTGCATAAATATTAACGGAATTCTAACTGTAAATACTAACCTTACAATTGATAATGTGATAGTAAAATTAGGTCCTAACGCAAAGATAATTGTAACCGATGGACATATTCTTGAAATAAAATCAGCTTCAATATTAAAAGCGGGTTGCGATTTTATGTATGACGGCATCTACACCGATGGCACTATCAATGTAATAAAAATAGACGGCTCCACAGTGCAAGATGCACAGAATGCAATTGTGAGTAGCAATGGCGGAAAGTTCACCATTACCAATTCCACCTTCAATAAAAACTACATTCACTTTACAGTGAATGCTTATGCAGGTACTCATACGGGAAGCATCAGCAAAACAAAAATTCAATGCATGACAGGAAATTTTGTTGCAAATATTTCTCTTGCACCGCATTCAGGAGAACGTTCACTCACAGGTATTAGAATAGATGGAGTAACAAACATTACCATTGGCAAT
>JBKJNS010000115.1:0-9974 GCA_046593455.1 Chitinophagales bacterium
GTCCATGATGAAAAATTTCTTTTCCTGTTTTGTACTGGTGGCGTTAGCAGCCATATTTTCAAAAACAACTATCGCACAGTTCATCTATTTAAATCCTTTACCGGGTTCTGGAAATCACAATAAGCAAACAACAATTACAATAAGGAATGGCAATGAGATTGATGAGTCCACGATTCATTACAGAAAGCTATTTGACATTACTGGTACGGTAAGCGGCGTACATGAATACAAAGCAACTTTGTGCAACGATCGTAAAACAATTATTCTAAAACCACAATCAATTTTTGCAGATGGTGAAACCGTTGTTGTGACTATATATGATCGTTTAAAAACTAAGGAAGGAGTTAGGATTAACGGAAAAACTTTTTCATTTCAAATAAGAAGTAAAATAACGCCTGAGCAGGAAAAACGAAACGCCGAACTCGATAGTATGATTAATGCTGAGGAGTTTAGTAATGATCCGCAACTTGAAATGCGTGATCTTAATCTTGATTCACTTCCTGCTTACACCATCACAACGAACAACAACGCAGCAGCAGGAGAAATTTTTTATAACAATCAAAATGATTTTAGTTCGATTTATACAAACTGCTTTAATACTATTATTGAAAATAACGGTTCAGTTATATGGGCTAAAGACATGGGCGCTAACGGTCATGATTTTAAAATCAATTACAATGGATACTTAACCTATTGGGATTTTAGTAAAAATTATTGGTTTGTGATGGATTCAAACTACAACGTTATTGATTCGCTTTATCCCGGTAATGGATATGAGACTAAAGCAAATCCCCATGATGTTTCTGTATATCCCGACGGACATGTTATTTTATTGGTAACAGAAAAGCAGGATGTTGATTTAACTGCATACGGCGGATTCGCAGCTTGTAATGTAGAAGGAGTAATTGTTCAGGAATTGGATGCCGATAGAAATGTAGTGTTTGAATGGAACAGCTTCGATCATTTTCAAATTACTGATGCAGAGAGTCACATTTCACTTACTAATCCCATTTTAGATTGGGTGCATGCCAATACAGCTTCAAGAGATGATGACGGTAACATTTTACTCTCATGCAGAAATTTTTGTGAGGTTACTAAAATTGATTTTAATACTGGAGAAATTATTTGGAGATTAGGTGGCGAGAATAACCAATTCACTTTTGTGAATGACAGCACACAAAATAATTTCAATTATCAGCACGATGCACGGCGAATTGAAAACGGAAACCTGTTGATGTTTAACAACGGAAAATTTCAATCACCGCAAAGATCAAGTGCGAAAGAATACCAATTAGATGAAGTAAATAAAATTGCTACACTTGTTTGGTACTATGAGCATCCCGATGTTGCGGGGCAACCCGTTTATGGCCCGGCAACGGGGAGTGCACAGCGACTGCCCAACGGAAATACGATGATTTGCTGGGGAACCGTTTCGGGTAATGTTGATCGCCCTTCAATGACTGAAGTTGATTCTTTTAAAAATATTACTTGGGAAATGAAGTTCGATGCCTACGGCGATAAGTGTTATCGTGTTCACAAATATGAATGGAATCCATGTGCATTGGTAAATTCAGATGAGGTTACTGTTAAAAAAATAACCAGCACCTCAGCTAAGGTGAGTTGGAATGCAGTTAAGAATGCAACGGCTTACGATCTTCAATACCGCAAACTTGGAAACACCACATGGAAGTTGAAGAATACAACTAACACCAGTAAGAAATTAATAAACCTTTCACCTGAAAAATCATATGAATATCAATTGCGTGCGTATTGCATCAATGGTTATGTAAGTGATTGGTGCTCGCTGGATACTTTTACCACTTTGCCAGCAAGGTATCTCTTAAATGAAAATGAAGAGAAGTTTTCAATTTCAGTTTACCCAAATCCTGCACAACAATATTTGTTTATTGAATCCGATTCTGAATTTGAAGGAAATGCTGAAGTAAATATTTTTGATTTGGAAGGAAGACTTATACTAATAAATAGGAAAACGTTTGTAGCAGGAGAAAAAGAAATTAAGATTGATGTTTCAATTTTGCATTCAGGGGTTTTTATTGCCGAAATAAAATCCAACTGTATAAATCAAAAATTCAAATTTGTAAAGGAGTAAAAATTGATCAACTTTGCCCATATCCAAATCAACCACATGAGAAAATATTACAAACAATTGTTGCTTTCACTTGCATCTATTCTTGCAGTAAGCTCTGTAAATGCTCAATTCATTTATCTAAACCCTTTGCCAGGCTCAAAGTACCGTAACCCGCAAACAACTTTGGCAATAAGAAACGGGGCATTAATTGACAGAACTTCATTTCAAAATAAAAACTGGTTAGACATCACTGGATCAAGAAGCGGAGTTCATGAATATACTTCAAGACTATCCGATGATGGCAAAACAATAATTGTGAAGCCGCGCACTATATTTTTTTATAATGAAACCGTTTCAGTAACTATTCATGATGAACTTAGAAAAGAAGATGGTAAAAAAATTACCGGCAGCACATTTTCATTTCAAACAAGAGATTCTATAACTACTGAAATGGCTGCCAGATATAAGCAGAGTGATCTGCTTTACGAGATAAATGAAACAGGTGTTGATCCTTCACAGCAATCAGACCTCAGAGATTTTCAAATTGATTCACTTCCTGCATTTACTATCACTACTAATAACAATGCTGCTCCCGGCCAAATATTTTACGGTAACCAAAATGATCTTCTTATAGGCTACACTAATTGTTTTGCAACCATTTTAGAAAATGATGGATCGCTCACATGGGCGCATGATCTTAGTACAAACGGTCACGATTTTAAAATTAATTACAATGGGTACATGACATTTTTCCGATATTCAACTAATTATTGGGTGGTTATGGATTCAAACTATAATTATATCGACTCTGTGCATGCGGAGAATGGTTATGAGTATGAAACGAATTCGCATGATGTCACTATTTATCCTGACGGACATTCGCTTTTAATAATAGCCAATAAACAAACCCTTGATATGACTGCTTACGGTGGTAAGCCCGAGGCAGATGTTACCGGCGTTATATTGCAGGAGCTTGATAAAAATAAAGATGTAGTCACAGAATGGAGTGGCTGGGATCACTTTGAAATTGATGATGCCGTTTCAACTGTTCCTCTTACTAATTATTATGTTGACTATGCTCACCCTAATGCATTCAATAGAGATGCTGATGGTAACTGGTTGCTTTCATGCAGATATTTTAATGAAATAACAAAGATTAATTCGTCGACCGGAGAAATCATTTGGAGATTGGGAGGTGAGAATAACCAGTTCACTTTTGTCAATGATAATATCTCTACTCACTTTTCATATCAGCACGATATGCACCGCATCGCAAATGGAAACCTCACGTTGTTTAATAATGGGAATTTTCTCTCCCCACAAAAATCGAGTGCAAAGGAATATCAGCTTGATGAAGTTAATAAAGTGGCAACATTGGTTTGGTATTATGAGCATCCCGATGTTAATGCCCTTCCTGTGTATACGCCTGCAACGGGAAGTGCACAGCGCCTACCGAATGGTAATACCATCATTAGCTGGGGAACGGTTTCTACAAATTCGGCCCGCCCTTCAATGACGGAGGTTGACTCATTAAAAAATATTACCTGGGAAATGAAGTTTGTTGAGTCGGGGCAGAAAGCATATCGGGTTCATAAATACGATTGGCGACCCTGTGCTCCGGTAAATTCATCTTTGATTGATGTAATTAAGATAACCAGTACAACTGCAAAAGTTACCTGGTCGGCTGTTAAGGATGCAACTGCTTATGATTTGCACTATCGCAAACTGGGTAACACAACATGGAAACTTAAAAACACAACTAACATCAGCAAGAAGTTAATAAACCTTACTCCCGAAAAATCTTATGAGTTCCAACTTCGCACGTATTGCCTCAATGGATATGTTTCTGATTGGTCAACGCTGGATACTTTTACAACACTTCCTGCAAAAACTTTTTTAATAGAGAATGAAAATGAGGTTGCCTATGAATTATTCCCAAATCCCGCTTCAGATGTTGTATCAATTTTATTTACTGGGGCACAAGAAAAAAATATTCAGGCAACAGTTTTTAATATTTCGGGAAAGAAGATGATTCAATCATTGCAAAATTTTTCTGCAGGTGATAATGAATTTAAAATTGATGTTAGTGACCTTCCGCAAGGAGTTTATTTAATAGAAATGAATGATGGCATATCAACAAAACTTATGAAGCTGGTAAAACTTTAAAAAGAAGATTGGAATTTTTAATGCTGTATTGATCTGATTTTATTTTCTATTCTATTTTAAAATTTTAATTTAAAGAGCATGTGAATTACTAAAATTTGCATGCTCTTTAAGTTTGGAAACAAATTATTAACGTGTACTTAACTATCTTTGCATTCTTCTACAAACAAATATGGTTGCAACTTTAAAGATCTCGAGTGAAGTTTTTGGCAATAACGGAATAATACCAACCAAGTATACCATTGAAGGATTAAATATTAACCCTGCTTTGATTATAAGTGGCCTTCCAATGAACACAAAAACACTGGTGTTGATTCTGGAAGCACTTGATGGCCCAAAAGCACCGGTAACGCAATGGTTAGTGTGGAATATTTCACCAACAAATAAGATAAGGGAGAACATTATTCCGGGCGAAGAGGGAATGAATGATTTAAGAAGACACCATTACTCAGGCCCAAATCCACCAGCAGGTGAGAGGCATAAATATGCGTTCAAGATTTGGGCATTAGATAATTTTCTTCATCTTGATAATTCAGCAAAAAGGCCGGCACTCGAATTAGTAATGGGAAAACATATAATTGGTTTCGGAGAAATCATTGCCAGCTATCAAAAGAAACTTTCTTAGTTATTTGGGGTTCCTGCATTAACCCATATTTGAATTTTCGACAAATCACACGAACTAAGTTTCGCTGAATTCTTTGGCATATTTGAACAGCAGTAAAAAAAAGTACGGCTATTTCTGAACCCAAGCATGTAGAAGAGCGGCTTTATCCGCGACAAACTTTAAGGAAAAAAATAAAAAAGCATTTAAGGAAAAAAGTACAAACGATGATAACTTTACACTTATTAACTTAAGAAAAATTTCTGGAAAATGTGGTACGCTACAGTTTTTAAAGTAGAGTTGCAGAAATCATCTATTCTTTAAAGCAAATTATATTCAATGGTTGCACCATACAGAAGTTTAAGAGGAGGGTGATAACCAAAACAATTGTAATGTTATAAATCGTGTTTTTCAATTTTTTATAATACGGATCAAAAATAAACTCAGGAAAAAATGAACGATAAGGAAAAATCAAGCAGCATAAATAATATTGATGCAGGTGGCATTACTGATCTTCTGCTCCGAATTGCTGCGTTAGGAATTCTTTTGTATGCCTGCTATAGTATTCTTGAGCCATTTATTTCCATAATGCTTTGGGCATTTGTTCTCGCTGTTTCGCTCAATCCATTTTATTTTTCGGTAAGAAGGTTATTCGGCGGCAAAGGAATATTCGCAGCAGTATTCATCGTTGTTTTATTCCTTTCAATACTTATTGTTCCAATCGTTTGGATGTCAATATCTACTGGATTAAGTCTTGAAAAATATGGACAGCAAATAGCCAGCGGTGAGTTAGTAGTGCCAATGCCTTCACCCAATATTCAAACAATTCCGCTGATTGGTGGGCCTGTTTATGAAGCTTGGTCACTTGCATCAACCAATATGGGGGAATTGGTAATACAATATAAAGATCAACTGATATTTGTTGGCAGAACGGTTGTGAACCTATTGGCGAGTACCGGAAAAGGAATAGTGCTTTTATTACTATCTATTATTATTAGCGGTGTCTTATTAATTTATGGAAAGGAAGCAGGAAATTTTGGCCGCGCATTTTTTGTAAGGTTAGTGGGGGAGAGAGGTAATGAGATGGCTTCAGTTGCCGAAGTAACAGTTCGCAATGTGACCAAAGGAATCCTCGGTGTTGCTTTTATTCAATCCATGTTAGCAGGGTTAGGATTTTTTATTGCAGGCATTCCATTCGCTGGGTTGTGGACTTTAATGTGTTTGTTTCTTTCAGTTATGCAGATCGGGTTACTTCCGGTTTCGCTCGGCGTTATCATTTATGCTTGGACTACAATGAATACGTTTCATGCAATTCTGCTAACTGCCTGGATGTTATTTGTAGGAATCGTTGACAATATTTTAAAACCAATTTTTCTCGGAAGAAAAGCACCGGTGCCTATGATAGTTGTTTTTCTGGGTGCAATTGGCGGATTTATTCATTCGGGTTTTATTGGATTATTTACAGGGGCAATTATTCTCTCGCTCGCTTATAAGTTAATGATTTCATGGGTGAATCATACTAATCTGGATTCAGAAAAATAATTTTTAATGTGCTTTATTTTATTGTTACATAAAATAACATACTAAGCACGGCCCAAATAGATTTGAAAGATTTTAAAATCGTTAGAAATAATTTGAGGCGTGGTAGGCAGGAAAAGCAATTAGCGAATCGAAGTGATAATAAACTTTTGATTGATTGTAATTATATTATCAAATTACTAATCAGCAAGGTTGTAAATCTGCCGTATCTTTTTTAGAATTTCAACAAAGTCAACTTTAAGATCAATGAGCAATCCATTGTGAAGATCAAAAACCCAACCATGCACAACAGGGAATCCATTTTTTACAAAACTCTTTTGCACCACAGCATACTTTGCTACATTCATGCATTGCTCTTCCACATTCAATTCAACAAGCCGGTTGAAACGAAGTTTTTCATCTTTAATCTTATCTAATTCCTCCTGATGAATTCGGTACACATCACGAATGTTTCGAAGCCATGGATTTAAAACACCCATATCTTTCGGTTGCATTGCAGCTTGAACACCACCACAGTTGTAGTGGCCGCAAACAATGATGTGCTTTACTTCTAAAAGTTCAACAGCATAGTTGATTACCGAAATAACATTGAGATCTATGTTGTTTACAAGGTTTGCAACGTTGCGATGTACAAATACATCACCCGGTTTAAGTCCCATTATTTCATTCGCCGGCACACGGCTATCTGAACAACCGATGTACAAATAATCCGGTTTTTGCTCAATCGCGAGTTGATCAAAGTAATGTTTATCAGCGGCAGTTTTCGATTCAACCCACTTCTTGTTGTTTTCAAATATTTGTTCGTAACTGATCATAGCAGATTAACAGGCACTGGTGCAATTTAAGAGAATCTTAAATGGTGTAATAATATTTTTAGACATTGTTAAAATAAAAATCAAGCTCTGGATTCATGCTGTTCATTTGTTAGGTAACTGAAATAAAATTTCTAAAATTTATACTCTTAGCGAACCTCTGAATCCCCTGCCGGCATAATAAGATTCAGCGCCATTGTGATAAACGAACACTCGGTTGAAACGACAATCGCAAAAGATGGCTCCACCCAATTCTCTTATTTCAATTGGGGCTTTAACCCAACTCGATGTTTTGGTGTCAAACTTTCCAAGTTTCTGCAATGCTCGGTATTCTTCTTCTGTTAAGAATTCGATGCCCATTGCAGTTGCCATTTCCACAGCGCTACTTTTTGGTTTAAATTCTTTTCTTGATTCCCATGCCTCGCGATCATAACAAATACTTCTGCGACCGGTAGGGCTTTCTGCTGAGCAGTCATAAAAAATATATTCACCCGCCTTAATATCATAACCAATCACATCAGGTTCACCACCTGTTTTTTCCATTTCATTTAGTGACCACAACTTTCCGGAATTAGCTTTCAACTTTGCTTTAACTTTATTCCACTCAATGCCTTTATGCCGCGAATTGTTTTTCTCAAAACGAGCTTCTAAGATGTTGAGCAGATCTTCCTGTTGTTTGGACGACAATTCTTTTTTATTGCCATTAATTTTACTCATAATTTTCTTTTCATTTAACTTTTGAATACAGTTGTATAGCCGGTAATTCTTCAGGCCCGAATATAGAAATGTTTTAATAAGTGAATCCATTGACTTTGCTTGGAAGCAGAGTAGAATGCATTCTTTTATTTCTAAGTGTGTGAATAATGTAACTCTTTTCAATAATTGTGTAATGTTTGCATTAACGAATGTTCTCATCTTTGCATGTTAAAAAATTAATTCACAATTCGGATGAATAGACAGGTGGGCAAGCATATATAGAATCTAATGTTTGGCACTATTGTTTATATATCCAGTATAAAAATCAATAATTATGAAAAAAATTGTTTTCAGCAGCGCGATCATCTTGTCGTTAGTATTTACCTACGGAACAAGTAGTGCTCAAGTGAGTTTAAGTGTAAATATCGGCTTGCAGCCAGAATGGGGACCTGTGGGATACGATTATGTAGATTATTATTACTTCCCACAATATGAAGCTTATTACTTTGTTCCCAAAAGGCAATTCGTGTATTTAAATAACGGACGTTGGCTTTTTGCAAATTCACTGCCCCGCAGATATGGAACAGTAAACCTGTTTTCTTCTTACAAGGTGGTGATTAATGAGCCCAATGCATACAAGCATCATAATGATCATAAAGTAAAGTATGTAAAATATAAAGGGGGTGGTGAAAAACAGGAAATCATACGCGACAGTAAAGACGCTAAATATGTTAAGGCGCGTGAAGCTCAAAAGCGCGGAAATGCCAAAGAGACTCCTGCGAAAGATGTGAGACCTAAACAGCAAAAAAGCGATGCCAATGTAACCCCGCAGAAAAGCAATGCGAAAAAGCAAGAGGTGAAAAAACAGCCAAAGGGTAACAAGCCCAATTAACTTCTTTAAGAATTATTATTTAGTACGAAGTGTATTTTCAATTCTTTAATGGTCGGTGGCATCACCGACCATTTTTTATTTATTCTATTTCGGGTGGTGAGGTCAGGCTGACCGAGAATTATTTTTTAAGATTATTAAAAGTAAAGAATTAAAAAGCAAGTTTGTTTCAACTTGCCGTTAGTAATTTTTTTCGATGTATTGCCAAGATGTTTTCTGCTAAACACATCAACTTTAATTCTGCATTTGCTTTTTTCAAATTTCTCAATTGAAACTTTTAAACTTAGGTTGAATTTGATGTTTCCCCAACGCGGTTCTATGGTATACATGCGCTTTTGATAGATGCTTTTGCCTTTCTCACTTGTTAATCAATCACAAGCTTGCTGTCGAAGTGGTTCGCGAAATTCTTGATAGAGGGTTCGTCGTGATCCTTTCGTACAATGTTGGCGAACCGGGCATCCGTAACATTGAGTGCCTGCATATACTTTTATTTGTTTTTTTTTTTTGTTTTCATCCAAGTGCGTGAATACTAAAGGTTGACCTTGCGGGCAGGTATAGCAATCGGTTATTTTAAAATAGATGAAATGAGTACGATCATATGAGTTTTGTTACGCTTTACTTGTTGATACGGCTGACGAAGAAGAACGGTGCTTACAAAATGCCTACTGCAAGTTGTGCCCAAACGAGTAGTAACAATACCAAAATAGATGCACAGATAGCAATGCGGTGGCTGATTTTATTTACCTTCTTTATTACAAACGCACACAACAGTCCTGTGCCGAGCAAAAGGACAGCAGCGGCTACAAAATCCATGAGAGTCCACTTTACTTCATTGGTGAACTGCATTACTATTAATGGTATAAACAAGAGAACCGCTACCGAAATTAAGTAGATGACAATTCCATTGTTCGGCATAATCATAAGTTGCTTTGATTTTTCCATAACAATTTATTTTTTTTTGAATTGCAAATGTAAAAGCAATTGTCCTCCTCCGTTTTATATAGTGTGACTAGAAATTCTGATAATGCAGATCTTCTTAAACTTTAAAAGGGGGGAGCACCTACTGATAAATGAGTTTTGAATGTTTGTCTCTACAAAGAGCTGTCTGCCGGCAGGCAGGTTTGTAAGATTGGAAAGATATTATGATGCTAATGATTATTAAGAGCTCAATTTTTTTAATCATGA
>JBKJNS010000185.1:0-5262 GCA_046593455.1 Chitinophagales bacterium
GTACCTGCAATTATTTTTTCTTTGCTTCTGATTCTAATGATCGTGGCAGGAATAGCAACATTATTTACATCTCAAGTTTTGATTTTCGCTCGCGATTTACCATTAATTCAACAACAAATTATTGATAAGTTCAATGCATTTCAAATTTATATCGCAGCTCATACAGGATTTGGAATTGATAGCCAAATGCAATTTGTTGACAGAGAAATTGCCGCTATGATTTCATCAGCCGATAAGCTGGTTGCCGGTATTTTGATAAGCACCGGAGGAACTTTTGCGGCAACAGGTTTAATGATGGTGCATTTTTTTCTATTCCTTTTCTATCGAAGCAGGATTAAAGAATTCTTTCTTCGGTTACTTCCCGAATCAGGACAAATGAAGGCAGAACATGTTATCGAACAAATAACTAAAGTTACTCAACAATACCTTACAGGTGTGGTCACTGTAATGGTTATTCTTTCAGTTTTAAATTCGGTGGGTTTTGTTGCACTTGGAATAAAGAATGCAATCTTTTTTGGAATTCTTGCAGCCGTACTTAATATTATTCCTTATATCGGAGTTTGGATTGGTAGCGTACTGCCAATCATCATGGCGCTTATTACAAAAGAAAGTCTCTTTTATCCAATTGGGGTTTTGGGTGTTGTTCTAATCACACAATTTATAGATAATAATTTTCTCACCCCACGTATTACCGGCTCACAGGTAAAAATAAATGCACTTGCAACAATTGGAGTAATAATAGTTGGCAGCATAGTTTGGGGAGTTGGAGGAATGATTCTTTTTATTCCACTGTTAGGCGTACTAAAAATAATTTTTGATAATGTTGAAGAGCTTAAACCATTCGGATATCTGATTGGAGATGATGCAAGTGAAGGAGAATCTATTTTTTCAAGAATAAAAAAGAAGTTCAAAAGGAAATAATTACTAATCTGTCTTTCCTTTTTCTCCAACAAATTGATGCTCTTTATTTTTAAAGAGGACATTAAAAGTTGTTAATGAACCGTAGCACCTTGTTATGTATTGCTGCAAGTTAACTTTGTCTTCATCTGAGAGTTTTGAATTACTGTTTATGTTTTGTTCGAGTACTCTAAGGCGATCACGAACCATTACAATTTTATGAAAGAAAGCATCGATTGGAATTTCCTTTGGCTGCAAATTTTTATCTCCTGGTTTTAATATCATTAGCCCGTCTTTCCATCGGTCACCAAGCGGGACAACCTCCTGCATTTGAGCCCATTTTCTTAAAATGCCAAGCAATGATTTTTCAACTTCTGATAGGGTTTCAATTTCAGAAGAAATTTCTTCTGCATCAATAATTTCTAATTGGGTGTCATCTTGCATAACCTCATGTGTTCCTGCTTCCATAAATGTAATCAAGTAAGAAGTTAATCTTACACCGGTGATTACACCTTGACCAAACTTAGCATGTTGTATCCGTGATCCAATGCCAACAATTTTTTCTTCCATATTAAGATTTTAATTATTGAGGCCGGCAAGATATGTCGTTTTTCACTATGCAGGAATGGCTGAGAATACCAGCAGAACTTTTATAGTAATTTGTTCAAAGTGATATTGGGTTAAAGAAATAATAATATTCCTTTCACAACCAATTGTTTTTCAGAAAAAGAAATCTATATTTGCGCCTCGCTAAAATCGAGGGCGTTACTTAATTGGTGCACCAAACAATCCCTTTCCTTTTCTAAGTCAGTTTTAACGGCTTCCTTCATAGTGGAAATTGTATTGTTATTGCATAAAGAGAAGCTCCTCGAAAAAGTATTATTGATCAAAACGTAAACTCGAAACAGACTATATGCCATTCAAGAAAGACCTGAAGATCAAATCGAATTTCACTACCATCACTTTACAATTAGCATCTCCCGATAGCATTTTGGAGCGCTCATTTGGTGAGGTACTGAAACCTGAAACAATTAATTACAGAACCTATAAACCTGAGCGCGATGGTTTGTTCTGTGAGAGAATATTTGGACCAGTTAAAGATTATGAATGTTACTGCGGCAAATACAAGCGTATTCGATACAAAGGAATTGTTTGCGATCGTTGCGGCGTAGAAGTAACCGAAAAGAAAGTTCGTCGTGAGCGTATGGGACATATTCGTTTGGTTGTTCCTGTTGTTCATATTTGGTACTTTAAATCTTTACCAAACAAGATTGGTTATTTACTTGGTCTTTCCTCAAAGAAACTTGAGACGATTGTTTACTATGAACGTTATGTGGTGATACAGGCAGGTGTTCGTGAGGACAAACAATATCTTGATTTACTTACTGAAGAAGAATACCTCGAAGTTTTGGATAATCTTCCTAAAGATAATCAGCATTTGGAAGATACCGATCCAAAGAAATTTATTGCTAAGATGGGAGCTGATGCTTTGCGTGAATTGCTTTCAAGAATTGATCTCGCAGGTTTAAGTTATCAGTTGCGTGATCAGGCCGCAAATGAAACATCACAACAACGCAAGCAAGAAGCTTTGAAAAGATTAGGAGTTGTAGAATCTTTCCGCGAAGCGAATGAAAAACATGTGAATAAACCTGAGTGGATGATTGTACAATATTTACCTGTTGTTCCTCCTGAACTTCGTCCATTGGTTCCCCTTGATGGTGGAAGATTTGCTTCTTCAGATTTAAATGATCTTTATCGTCGCGTTATTATTCGTAACAATCGTTTGAAAAGATTAGTTGAGATTAAAGCTCCTGAAGTTATTTTAAGAAATGAAAAACGAATGCTGCAGGAGGCAGTTGATTCTTTATTCGATAATTCAAGAAAATCAAATGCAGTAAAAGCTGAAGGCGGTCGCGCACTTAAGTCATTAAGTGATGTATTGAAAGGAAAGCAAGGTAGATTCCGTCAAAACCTTTTAGGAAAACGTGTTGATTATTCAGGCCGTTCTGTAATCGTTGTAGGTCCCGATTTAAAATTGCATGAGTGCGGAATTCCAAAAGACATGGCTGCAGAATTATTCAAGCCATTTATTATAAGAAAACTTATTGAGAGAGGAATTGTAAAGACAGTAAAGAGTGCCAAGAAATTAGTTGACAGAAAAGAGCCGGTAATTTGGGATATCCTTGAAAGTATTTTGAAAGGGCATCCTGTAATGTTAAATCGTGCACCAACTCTTCATAGACTTTCTATTCAAGCGTTCCAACCTAAATTAATTGAAGGAAAAGCAATTCAGTTACATCCATTGGTTTGCTCTGCGTTCAACGCAGATTTTGATGGTGATCAAATGGCAGTTCACGTTCCTTTGAGCCATGCTGCAATTTTGGAAGCTCAACTGTTGATGCTTTCATCACACAATATATTAAATCCGCAAAACGGAACTCCAATTACGCTGCCTTCACAGGATATGGTTCTCGGATTATATTATACAACCAAAGGCAAAAAGAGTGTTAAAGGCGCACCTGTAAAAGGCGAAGGCAAAGCATTTTATTCTGCTGAGGAAGTAATTATAGCATACAATGAACAACGTGTTGATTTGCATGCGCACATAAGAGTGAAAACTAAAATTCGCGAGAACGATCAGTTAGTTGACAAATTATTAGAGACAACAGTTGGTCGCGTTCTATTTAATCAGGTAGTTCCTGAGAAAGCAGGATTCATTAATCTTCTACTTACTAAGAAAACTTTGCGTGATGTTATTGGTGATATCATTAATATCACTGATGTTCCAACCACTGCGAAATTCCTGGATGATATTAAAAATCTTGGATTCTCCATGGCATTCAAAGGTGGCTTATCATTTAATCTCGCCGATCTTTTAACACCGAGCACAAAGCAAAGTATGTTGAAAGATGCGCAGAAAGAAGTTGATGATGTTATCTCAAATTATAATACAGGTTTCATTACCAACAATGAAAGATATAATCAGGTAATTGATATCTGGACTCGTGTTAATAATAGAATTGCCGAAGGACTTTATAAAATGTTGGAAGAAGACAAGCAAGGTTTCAACTCAGTATTTATGATGCTTCATTCCGGTGCACGTGGTTCTAAAGAACAAGTGCGTCAGTTAGGAGGTTTGCGTGGACTTATGCAAAAGCCACGTAAGAGCGGAAGTTCGGGAGGAGAGTTGATTGAAAATCCGATTCTTGCAAATCTTAAAGAAGGGCTGAGTGTATTGGAATATTTTATTTCTACTCACGGTGCGCGTAAAGGTCTTGCAGATACAGCGCTTAAAACAGCTGATGCCGGTTACTTAACTCGTAGATTGGTTGACGTTGCACAAGATGTTGTGATCTCAAGTGTTGATTGCGGAACATTGCGTGGCCTTGCGGTTTCAGCATTAAAAGATAATGATGAAATTGTTGAGCCGTTGTTTGATAGAATTGTAGGTCGCGTTAGTTTATATGATGTTTACGATCCAATCACCGGAAAATTATTGGTTACTGCAGGTGATGAAATAACAGAAGACATTGCAAACAGCATTGATCAAACTGCAATTGAAACTGTTGAGATTCGCTCAGTACTTACTTGCGAAGCTAAGCGTGGTGTATGTGTAAAATGTTATGGCAGAAATCTTACTACTAATAGATTGACAGAGAAAGGAGATGCGGTTGGAATTATTGCAGCTCAATCAATTGGTGAACCCGGAACACAGCTCACACTTCGAACTTTCCACACTGGCGGTGCCGCATCAGGTATTGCTTCTGAATCAGAATTACATGCAAAGTTTGAGGGTATCGTTCGGTTTGAAGATACAAGAACTGCGCAGTATGTAAACGGATCAAAAGATAAAGTTACGGTTGTAATTGGTCGTGGTGGTGAAGTTAGAATTGATGATGCTAAAACCGGCAACACACTTATTTCGAATCACTTACCATATGGTTCTTTCCTTGTAGTTAAAGAAGGAGATAAGGTTACAAAAGGTCAGGCACTCTGCTCTTGGGATCCATACAATGCTGTAATTCTTTCAGAAATAAAAGGGGTTGTTGAGTTTGATAGCGTGATTGAAGGAATAACTTTTAGAGAGGAAATGGATGAGCAAACAGGCCATAAAGAAAAAGTTATTGTTGAGTCACGTGATAAATCTAAGATACCTACGATTAGAGTTGTTGGCAAGAACAAGGATTCGAAAATGTACAATCTTCCTGTAGGTTCACACATTGATGTAGAAACCGGTGAAGATGTTGAAGCAGGAATGATCCTTGTAAAAATTCCAAGAACACTTGCTAAACTTCGAGGTGATATTACTGGAGGTTTGCCCCGCGTTACAGAACTTTTCGAAGCACGTAACCCTTCAAACCCGGC
>JBKJNS010000386.1:0-3465 GCA_046593455.1 Chitinophagales bacterium
TGCTGATTTTACTTTTGGTGGAGGCGCAAAGCACTTCTCCCCTACTTCAAATAAATATTCCACTTTATAAAATGCCTGCAGCAACACACTTAAAATTCCGTACTCTTTATTTCCCTCGCCCGAAGCAATTCGCTGCGCCACTTCCTTTTGAAACATTCCAACCATCATTGGTATCTTGTTTTTATTTTTCAGTATTTTAAAAAGGATTTGTGTTGAAATGTTGTAAGGAAAATTTCCGATCACGGCAATTGATTCTTCCTTGAGCACTTCCAAATCAAATTTTAAAAAGTCATCATGAAAAATATTTCCTTCGGGAAAAGAAAATTTCTCTTTAACAAAGTCAATCATTCTACTATCAGCATCAACAGCATAAAATGTTTTCCCTTTCTGCTTCAATAAATATTTAGTCAGCACTCCCATGCCCGGTCCAATTTCCAAAATTGCCGCTGCATTATCATTCTTCAAAAATTCATCAACAATTTTTTTGGCAATGTTTTCATCTTTCAAAAAATGCTGACCTAATGATTTTTTCGCCTGAAGCATCAATGAATTTATTCTGTTTTAAAATCTGCCGCAATGTATTTTAGTTAGATTTGCGCTTCAAATTTTTTGACACAAACCAATATGAAAATTACAGCCGCAGGCAAGTTAAGCCGCAATGCCCACATAATTTTTCTTGCCGAAAAAAATACGGACTTCAAATTATTGCAGTTGCCCGAAGAAGATATTGACCTGATAAAAAGTCAATTGAAGAAAGAGGTTAAGCAAATTGTAATTCCTTCCCCATCAAAAATGCTTTATGTTGTAATCCTTGAAAACCTGCCTGCCGGCAAGGCAGGGAAAGATGCTGCATTTCAAACCGATGAACTGAATCGCAAAGCAGGAAATAAAATTCTTGCTTCCATCAACCACCACAAAATTGATTCAGTGGTAATTCAAAATTTTTCTTCCATAGAAAATGCTGCGCTCACATTTGCCGAAGGCATGGCGCTCGGCAATTACCAATTCATCCGTTACAAAAAAGATATTGAGAAAGAATCCAATTCGCTCAGCGAAATTTTAATTGGCGACGAAAAAATTTCAAAACAACAAATAGAAGAACTGCAGGCAATCACTGATTCCATCTATCTCGTGCGTGATTTGGTAAATACACCGGTTAATTATTTGAACGCCACCGATCTTGCAAATGAAATTGCAAGTGCAGGAAAGAAAGCAGGATTTAGAACCGAAATTTTTAACAAGTCAAAAATCACCGCATTAAAAATGGGTGGTTTGCTCTCGGTAAATCAGGGCAGTGTTGATCCTCCCACCTTCACCATCATGGAATACAAACCCAAAAATGCGGTGAATAAAAAACCAATTGTGTTGGTGGGAAAAGGTGTGGTGTATGATACCGGCGGGTTGAGTTTAAAACCAACAGGAAATTCAATGGACTACATGAAGTGTGATATGGCCGGTGCTGCAACCATGCTTGGCGCAATCTATTGTGCTGCAAAAACAAAACTTCCTGTGCACGTGATCGGTCTTGTGCCTGCTACTGATAACCGCCCGGGCTTTAATGCATTTGCTCCCGGCGATGTAATTACCATGCACAACGGCATGACGGTTGAAATGCTTAACAGCGATGCTGAAGGCAGAATGATACTTGGTGATGCTTTAAGTTTTGCACGCCAATACAAACCCGAACTTGTGATTGATGCTGCAACATTAACAGGTGCAGCGCATCGCGCCGTAGGCGATTATGCAATTGCATACATGGGAACTGCTGCTGCTGAAATAAAAAATCAAATAGAAGAATGTGGCCGCGAAGTGTATGAACGCCTGATTGAATTTCCGTTGTGGGATGAGTATGGCGAAATGATTAAGAGTGATATTGCCGACATGAAAAATGTTGGCGGCGTAAATGCAGGTGCCATTACTGCCGGAAAATTTTTAGAAAAATTTACCGACTATCCATGGCTGCATCTCGACATTGCCGGTGTTGCATATTTATCATCGGCACAGTCATACCGTAGTAAAAATGCATCGGCGGTTGGAGTACGATTACTGTTTAGCTTTTTAAAGAAAAGAACCTCCTAGTAAAATTCAAAACACAAAATTCAAAATCGGAATCGCGAAACACAAAACTCAGTACTCATAACTCTCCCAAAGGGATCCCTTCGGGAAAAACTCAAAACTAACAATGAGCGAACGACATAAATTTTTACTCGGCATTTCAATTGGTGATTTCAATGGCATTGGTATCGAGGTGATTTTGAAAACTTTTGCCGATAACAGAATGATGGAATTCTGCACTCCTGTTTTGTACGGTACTTCGAAACTCATCAACTACCATCGCAAAATTTTGAACATGGGAAATTTTGCTTTCGCACAATCATCAACTATTGAGCGCCTTCAACCCAATACTTTCAACATCATCAATTGCTGGGACGATGATCCCATTCCTCAGTTAGGAATCGTGAGTGATGTAGCAGGCAAGTTTGCTTTTCTATCACTGCAAGCTGCGGTTAAAGATTTGAAGGAAGGAAAAATTGACGGACTCATAACAGCGCCCATCAACAAAAAAAATATTCAGTCGCCCGATTTTAAATTCAACGGACACACTGGTTACCTTGCAGAGATGGCAGGCGGTGTAAATTATTGCATGCTGTTGTGCAGCAATAATATTCGCATCGGGCTGGTAACAGAACATGTTCCGGTTTCTGAAATTGCACAGCACATTAAGAAAGAGAAAATTTTAAAGAAGATAGAGATCATTAAAAAAACTTTGGTTCAGGATTTTGGAATTGAAAAACCCAAGATCGCTGTGCTCGGTTTAAATCCGCATGCAGGTGACGATGGATTAATTGGTAAAGAAGAGATTGAAGAAATAAAACCAGCCATCGAAGAAGCAAAAACAAAAAATACTTTTGTAATGGGGCCCTACCCTGCCGATGGGTTTTTCGGAAGCGGACATCAGACCAAATTCGATGCAGTGCTTGCCATGTACCACGATCAGGGTCTTGCTCCATTCAAAGCATTGTGTTTTGATTCGGGTGTAAACTATACTGCAGGTCTTCCTTTCGTGCGCACCTCGCCCGATCATGGGGTGGCTTATGATATTGCAGGAAAAAATATTGCGCGAGAAGATTCATTTCGCGAAGCAGTATTTCTTGCGGTAGATATTTTAAAGAAGCGCACGAACTACAAAGAGATGACGGCGAATCCATTGAAGAAAACTGAGATACGGTTGGAAAGGTAAAGAGGTGTGAGTTATGAGTATTGAGCTATGAGATAAAAAAACCTATCAGCCCCACCAATTCTAAGAATCTTAGTTCCCACAATTTACTCCTGCGATTTCTTCCATTTAAAATTGTAGTGGATGCCGAGACTGAGATATTTATAAATGGTAATATCTTGGTGCTGCTGAAAGTAGGTGAGAGAAGGATTTGAATATTCATTTTCTTTGTAAAAATGAAGTCCATA
>JBKJNS010000417.1:0-2742 GCA_046593455.1 Chitinophagales bacterium
GTTCTCACATAAGGATCAATTCCATTGTCATCATTGATGAAAAGAAATCCGCCACTCACTAAATAAGAACGAAGGTTTGTTGCCTCTTCATTTGTTACCGTAAAATTTCCGTGCCCGGTCATGTACACAAAAGGATAATTGAAAATATCAGGGCTACCTGTTTCAACGATTGCATGCTCAAGATCGAAATTTGTTCCCATATTTTTATTGCAGAACTGCGCAAGATTCTTCAATGAGTTTACATCATTATACCAATCGCCGCCGCCTTTGTATTTGAGCAATGCGAATTTTATGGTAGGCGGGGCGGAAAAAGAAAATTGAAAATAGAGAATAGAAAATAGGGCAATGAATTTTATTGAGGAAGAAAAAAAGCGCTTTCCAATTTTCATCAATCAGGTATTTAAAAAGTTTATTGTTTGCAAAGCAATCAATCCGGCTGTTTCAGTTCGTAATCTGTGATTGCCCAAACTTACAGCAGAAAATCCTTTTGATTGGGCGAGTTGAATTTCTTCCAGCGTAAAATCACCTTCGGGGCCAATTAAAATAGTTGCATCATTCATTGGTTGGTACAACGACTTTAATGCAGGAAGATTTTCCGATTGACAATGGGCGATAAAGTCTTGAGTGTTGGGTTGTGAGTTTCGAGTTAAAAAATCTTTCACCGTGATCTGTGGATTTAGCTTCGGTATCCACAACCTAAGTGACTGTTTCATTGCACCTGCAATTAATTTCTGAAGGCGATCTGGTCTGAGTTTATCCCGCTCAGACCGCGAGCAAATGATGGGAGTAATTTCATCAATACCAATTTCGGTTGCCTTTTCTAAAAACCATTCAAGGCGATCAATATTTTTTGTGGGCGCAATTGCAATGTGTACTGAATATTTTTGCTTCGCCTCATTTCCCAATTCATGTTCAATCTTCAATTCAACTCTTCTGCGATCTTCGACAATGATGGTTGCTTCATATTTTTTTCCTACTCCATCAGTTACAAAAAGTTTTTCGCCTGTTTTGTGCCGCATTACTTTAACGCAGTGGTGCGATTCTTCTTCATCGAGAAAAAGTTTTTCGCCTTCAATCTTATTAGCATAGAATAATTCCATTTTGCCAAAGTAAATAAAGAGTTGCCTGTTATGTTTCGCCCCTATGGGGCGCAAATCTGTTATTGCTTTTTTTTACCGATATCTTGTCCTTACGGGACATACATAATTTTTGTTCAAATCAAATTAAAAACGAAAGGGAGCAAAAACCCCCTTTCAAAATTATTGTTTGATTTCACTTTTATTTTCCTGCAACACTCATCACCTGTGGCGAAGCAGCTAATGTTTCATCACTTGCTGTTGCAGCATACTTATCAAAGTTTTTAACGAATTGCTTTGCAAGATCATTTGCTTTTTCGTCGTAAGCACTTTTATCATCCCACGTATTTCTTGGATTCAAAATTTCAGAAGGAACATCAGGGCAGGTTTTTGGAAATGAAATCCCGAACACCGGATGCATTTCAAACTCAACATTTTTTAAATCACCCTTTAGTGCTTCTGTAATCATTGCACGTGTGTATTTCAATTTCATTCTTGATCCTACTCCATATCCTCCGCCACTCCAGCCTGTGTTTACCAACCACACATTTGCTTTGTGCTTGCGCATTTTATCAGCTAACATGCCGGCATATTTATTTGGATCGAGTGGGAAAAATGGTGCACCAAAGCAAGTGGAGAAAGTTGTTTTGGGTTCAGTAATTCCTGCTTCTGTTCCTGCAACTTTAGCTGTATATCCACTCAGGAACCAATACATCGCCTGGCCTTCTGTTAGTTTTGAAATCGGAGGTAACACACCAAATGCATCGCAAGTGAGAAAGAAAATATTTTCGGGATGCTTTCCAATACTTGGCTCTACTGCATTGGCAATAAAATCAAGCGGATAACTCACACGTGTATTTTCAGTTACCGAAATATCATCGTAGTTCACAGTTTTAGTTCCTGGAACAAAACGAATATTTTCCAGCAATGCGCCGCGTTTTATGGCGTGAAAAATTTCAGGTTCTTTTTCTTCACTAAGGTTTACGCACTTTGCATAGCAACCACCTTCAAAATTAAAAACTCCTTCATCACTCCATCCATGTTCATCGTCACCAATCAATCCGCGATCTGGATCTGCACTGAGTGTAGTTTTTCCAGTGCCTGATAAGCCGAAGAAAATCGCTGTGTCTTTTTCCTTTCCAATATTAGCAGAGCAATGCATTGCCAGCACACCTTTATCCTGCGGTAGCACGTAGTTGAGAACTGTAAAAATTCCTTTTTTGATTTCACCAGTATAAGCAGTGCCCCCAATGATGATCATCTTGCGAGTGAAATTCAATACTGCAAAATTTCCCGAACGAATGCCATACTTCTTTGGATCGGTTTTATATGTAGGTGCGTGAACAATGATCCAATCAGGTTCAATCGTATTTAATTCTTCTTGCTGCGGACGAAGAAACATATTACCTGCAAACAATGCGGCCCATGGTAGTTCTGTAATTACTCTTACGTTCAGTCTGTAATTAGGATCGGCGCAGGCGAATGAATCTTTTACATAAACTTCTTTTCCATCAAAATAATTTAATAACTCATCAAGCAGCGGTTGAAAATTTTTCTCTTCAAATGGTTGATTCACTTCACCCCAATAAATGGTGTTTTGAGTTACAGAATCTTTTACAATGTATTTATCTTTTGGAGCTCTCCCTGTAAACTCACCGGTATCAAC
>JBKJNS010000289.1:0-4079 GCA_046593455.1 Chitinophagales bacterium
AGCGCAACAATCCTAATTATGCATTTGCAAATAATTCAATCTACCTGCTCGGCGGTGAGCAATGCGATGGCATTCATTCCAATGAAGTATGGAAAAGCAGCAATGGAAGCAGTTGGACTCAACTGCCCGATGCCCCCTGGAGTGGCAGAGGGATGCAGCTTAATTCATGTGTTGATGGCTCGGGACAAATCTGGATGCTTGGCGGAAGCAATGAAGGAACGCGAAGATCATTTAATGAAGTTTGGAAAACAAGCGATGGAACTAACTGGACACTTGTAAATGAATCTGCTCCATGGGCAGGCAGGTACTGGCACACAGTTGCATGGTTCGATAATAAAATATGGTTGATGGCGGGCATGGCTACAGCGGTTGAAATGAATGATGTTTGGTATTCGGAAGATGGCATCACTTGGCACGAATTAAAAAGCACTTTCAGTAACTGGCCGGCGAATTCTCGCCATGCACAGTCAACAACTGTTTTCAATAATGCATTGTGGTTTATGTGCGGCATTGCCTCTAACAATGCATGGAAGATCATCAATACGACATCACCGGTAACCATTCCCGAAATCAACAATCTGCAAACAGCTGTTTATGTTTTTCCTAACCCTGCCCGCGATCACCTTACAATTCGCACAGCAGATAATTCGCAGATTGGAAAAATAATTGTGTATAATATTTTAGGTGTGGCAGTTATCGAAACATCATTTGAAAACCACATGGGTGATGTTGATATTTCAAAACTGCAACAGGGTTGCTATACTATTTGTTTTGAAAACAGCATTTTAAAACCTGTCATCATCATCAAGCAGTAAATAATGGAATCATAATTTTATTGCTTGTGTTTTTGCTTTCGATAACGCATTTATAAATGACATCATTGTATAGATGATGAGGAGTGTGATTTTGGTTAGGTAAGGAAGATTTTAATCCGATTAAAAGTTTCAATTCTGGGAATGAGCATTTGAACACCAGAAGAATGATTTTTTTTACTGGTCGGTGAACATTCATACGTTTCAATTTTCCTTTATATTGATGTCGGATTATTACTCATCTGCTAAAAAAATCCAAATGAAAAATATTATTGAATTCTTTTCAATAGGAATTTCAGATAAACCACTATCTTTCGAAATCTTTTAACCAACCCAAAAACCAATTACTATGAAAATCAAAACACAATTAACTGCCCTTTTTGCAATGATCGCTTTATTCCTTGCATCATGTACACAGCCTGCCGAAGCACCTAAAGCTATGGATATGGACAAACTAAAAGTTGACATTCAAGCAATGGAAGATGCCTTTGCTGCTGCTGAAAAATCAAAAGATGCTGATGCTGTGGTTGCTTATTACAGCGACGATGCAATTAGCTATGGCCGCAATTCGGAACCTCTTTCAGGCAAAGCAGCAATCAAACAAAGAATTGCAGAGCGTTTGGCAAAAGACACCACCGGAAATACAAATGTTTATAAAGTAGTAGACCTGTTTGCAGAAGGAAATATGGCTGTTGAAATTGGTTCATGGTCAGAACTTAACGCTGCAGGAGAAGAAGTTAATAAGGGGCATTATATGTCTTACTTCCAAAACCGTGAAGGAAAATATCTTTGCGTTCGCGATATGAATGTAGGTTCGCAACCTGAAAAGACAGATAGTATGTAAGCAGCATTTAGAAAAGTAGTTAAGGAAAAGAAAAATTCTCCTTCAAAAATCAAGATAAATCAGCATACAGGATTATGATTTATCTTGATTTTTTTTTATCGGTCATTGAGGATAACGACCACTTAGGAATTTGTAAAAATTTTCCTTCTTAATGACTGCGCATTCATTGAAACACTCAGTGGAAATCTCCTGTAATAACAGAAAACATAGAAACACGAAACAACAGAAACTTCAAAAACAAATTCCCCTCACCTCTCCACCATTTCAAAGTCAATCGTCTTGCGATCAACATTGGTGTCGATGAGTTTTATTTTTACTACATCACCAAGGCGGTAACGCTTGCCGGTTGTTCTTCCGGTAACTGCATGTTTCTTATCATCAAAAACAAAGTAGTCACTTTTTAAAGAAGCTAATTTGATGAGTCCTTCGCAATAAGAATCTTTGGTAATTACAAATATTCCAAAGTCTGTTACGCCGCTTACGATGCCTTCGAATATTTCACCAATGTGGCGCTGCATAAATTCCACTTGCTTCAGTTTTACAGAAGTGCGCTCAGCAATAGCTGCGTTTCTTTCCATCTCACTTGAGTGAAGGCAACGTGCTTCGAGTGCAGGTTCATTTACTTTTTCACCACGTAAAACTTTTTCGAGAATGCGGTGCACCATCACATCGGGGTAACGGCGAATGGGCGAAGTAAAATGAGTGTAGTATTGAAACGCCAAACCATAGTGCCCGATATTTTTTGTAGTGTAAATCGCTTTGGCCATGGTGCGGATTGCCAGTGATGAAAGCATGTACTCTTCGGGTTTTCCTTTGAGCGTGCTCATCATTTTATTGATGGATTGCGCAGTATGTTTGGGTGTTGAGAAATTTAATTTGTAGCCAAACGTCATTGCAAACTCAGCAAAGTCAGTGAGTTTTTCATCATTGGGTAAATCGTGAACGCGATACACAAACGGAACTCCTGAGTTCCCCGATGCTTCGTTTTTTCCTCCGTGCCTGCCGGCAGGCAGGTTCCCTTTCCCAACAAATTCTGCTACTGATTTATTTGCAAGCAACATAAAATCTTCGATGAGCATGTTCGCATCTTTTCTTTCTTTCAAATAAACTCCAAGCGGATTTCCTTTTTCATCCAACTTAAATTTTACTTCCACACTTTCAAAATCAATGGAGCCGTTTTTAAAACGCTGCTTCTTCAATTGTTTTGCAATGTTGTTGAGAGTAATTAATGGAACTGAATATTCATCTTTCTTTCCGTCTAAAATTTCCTGCGCACTTTCATAAGCAAATCTTCTGTTGCTGTGTATGATTGTTTTACCAAACCACTTGTCACGAATTTCAGCTTCATCATTCATTTCGAACACAGCAGAAAAACAAAGCTTATCACTTTCAGGTGTAAGCGAACAAATTCCGTTCGATAATTTTTCGGGCAACATCGGAACTGTTCTGTCAACAAGATAAACAGATGTTGCACGAATCAATGCTTCTTTATCCAAAATAGAATCAGGTTTTATATAGTGCGAAACATCAGCAATGTGCACTCCTATTTGATACCAACCGTCTTCTAAATTTTTAAATGATATGGCATCATCAAAATCTTTTGCATCAACAGGATCAATGGTGAAAGTTAGTGTGCCGCGAAAATCTTTTCGCTTCAAAATTTCTTCTGCAGTAATTTCTACAGGCAAATTTTCTGCTTCGTCTTCCACTGCTTTTGGAAAGCGTGTTTGAAAACCGCTGTTGATTAAAATGGCTTGCATCTCAGTTTCATTTGCACCAACTTGTCCAAGCACTTCAACCACTTCACCTTGTGGGTGCTGCATGCCGGCATCCCACTTTACCATTTTGATTACCACTTTATCGTGGCTCTTTGCATTGTTGAGTTTATCTTCAGGAATGTAAAAATCAACGTCAACACTTTTTCCGTCAGCCACAAAATAATTCTGATTGCCCGCCTGATGAATTACGCCAACGAATTTTTCTTTCGCACGTTTTACTATCTCAATCACTTTGCCTTCGGGCTTCTTCTTTCTCCGCGTGATCAAAACTTTTACTGTATCGCCATCGAACGCAGAAAAAATATTTCGCTTATCAATCCAAGTATCTTCTTTTGTTTCTGATGAGATCACATAGCCGTGTCCTTGTGATGTAATGTCGATCACGCCTTCAACTTCATCCGTTTTTTTATGCGGTGTCTCTGCAGTTGCAAAATTTTCTTTGCCAATTCTTCTGTACTGATTGCTTTTCTCCTCCAGAAAACTAATATCAACCAAATGCTGAACAGCATCATACAGATCACCTTTGTGAATGCGGCTGCCGAATTTTTTCTTAAGTTGTTTGAATGAAACAAAGCGATCTTCTTCGTGTACGAAATAAGCAACAAGATCATTTTCTGCTCTTGACTTTTGGTTTTTTGATTTTTT
>JBKJNS010000446.1:0-4808 GCA_046593455.1 Chitinophagales bacterium
TGTTGAAATTTGGATCGCGCTGTATTTTCTCATTGCTGCCGGCAACAGGTCGGTTACCATTTTCGTCCTTCACAAATAATTTTATCAAACGCTTTGAAAGCTCCTCAGAAATTTGTCTTAAAGTCAAAAGATTTCCAGAACCTGTTGGATATTCAACTTTAAAATCGTCACCATAAAAATAATGAAAACGCTGTAGCGATTCAATGATGAGAAAATTTATTGGCATCCATACCGGACCGCGCCAGTTGGAGTTGCCCCCAAATAATTCAGTTTCTGATTCCCCCGGTTCGTAGTTCACAATAAATTGAGTATCCATTATTGTTATTTCAAAGGGATTTTGTTCATGATATTTGGAAAGGGCACGTATACCGAAAGGAGAAAGAAATTCAGATTCATCTAACATTCGTTTTAATATTTTTTTCAACCTATGCCCGCGCAACATTGAAAGCAAATGTCTGTCTTCCTTATTTTTTTCATGCCAATGAGAAACAATATCTGCAAGCTCAGGTCTGTGTTCCAGAAACCATTGTAAGCGAATCCTGAACCCGGGCATGGCAAGCAACTCATGATCTAATACTTCAACTACAAACAAAGGAATTAAGCCAACTATAGAACGCACTTTTAATTTCATGCATTTATTGTCGGGCAATTTCAACATGTCATAATAAAACTGATCTTCTTCGCACCACAAACCTTTGGCGTTCTCTCCCATCTGCGACATTGCATGGGCTATGTATAAAAAATGTTCGAAGAATTTAGTTGCCATATCTTCATACACGTTATTCGACTTTGCCAACTCCAATGCTATTCGCATCATGTTAAGCGAATACATTGCCATCCAACTGGTAGCGTCCGATTGCTCAATATAACTTCCACCTGGTAAAGCTTTTCCTCTGTCAAAAACACCGATGTTATCCAAACCTAAAAATCCGCCTTCAAAAAGATTGTTGTCTTCAGTATCTTTTCTGTTTACCCACCATGTAAAATTGATAATGAGCTTGTGAAAAATGGCTTCCAGGAATTTAGTATCTCCCGTACCATTATTATTTTTCTGATCAATTTCATAAACCCGCCATGCAGCATAAGCATGCACGGGAGGATTGGTATCACTTAGCGACCATTCATAAGCCGGCAATTGTCCGTTAGGGTGCATGTACCATTCACGCACAAATAATTCAAGTTGTTGTTTTGCAAAATGTGCGTCAACCAATGCCAAGGCAATGGTATGAAATGCAACATCCCACGAAGCGTACCAGGGATATTCCCATTTATCAGGCATTGAAATAATATCAGCATTATTCAAATGTTTCCATGTATGATTTCTTCCATTCAATCTTTCGGCTGGAGGAGGCGGTTGAGCTGGGTCACCTTGCAGCCATTGTGCTACATCGTAATAATAAAACTGTTTGCTCCACAGCATGCCTGCCAATGCCTGCCTCTGAATATTGCGCTCATCTTCAGATGAAATTTCTATTTGCAGTTCATTGTAAAATTCATCCGCTTCGTTTTTTCTTGCTTCAAATATTTTATCAAATTCTGCATATGGATTTTCCATTCCGCTTGGTTCGAGACGCAAACGAATAATTTCAGTGCCTCCAGCTTTAATTTCAATGTCATAATTAACAGCAGCTTTGGTCCCTGTTTTAATGGGATTTACATCGCTTTGATTTCCTGAAACTATATAGTTGTTAATTCCATCTTTAAAAAAGCTCCCGTTATTTTTTACTTCATATAATCTTTCTGTGTTGGTTATATTATCACAAAAAAGGACTTCAGGATTTTTATCATAATGAAAAAACATTTCTCCAAGTTCTCTATGTTCAATACTGATAAATGGATTTTTATCAGCATACATGTTTGGCTTGTAATCATCGTAACCCCACTCCCATGTATTGCGAAACCAAAGTTGTGGTAATACATTCAGTGTTGCGTTCTCATTTCCCCGATTGCAAACAGTTATTTTTATAAGAATATCATCAGGATTGTTTTTTGCAAACTCAATAAATACATCAAAATATTTATCATCATTAAAAATTCCGGTGTCTATCAATTCAAATTCTTCTTCCTGCCTTGTTCGTTTTTTATTTTCATTCACTAACCATTCGTATGGAAATTCATACTGCGGATATTTGTAAAGCATTTTCAAGTAAGAATGCGCTGGGGTGTTGTCGAGATAATAGTATAGCTCCTTTACATCTTCGCCATGATTGCCTTCAGACCCTGTTAAACCAAACATCCGCTCCTTAATAATCGGATCTTTTTTATTCCAGAGCGCCAATGAAAAACAAAGCAGTTGTTTATTGTCACAAAATCCTGCAATGCCTTCTTCGCCCCAGCGAAATGCTTTGCTGCGTGCAATATCATGCGTTGTATATTCCCATGCCGAACCATTCGCGCTGTAATCTTCACGCACAGTTCCCCATTGCCGTTCGGTTAAGTAAGGACCCCATTTTTCCCATTTGGCTTTAGCGGATGCCACATCCTTCAATCGTTGGTTTTCTTTTGTCATCACAGTTATATTATTCCTGCCGCCATTTTTTATAAGCATTAATCAATCCGTTAGTAGAGCTGTCGTGAGCAGTAACAGCACCATCACCTTTCAATTCCGGTTGTATTTTTTTTGCTAATTGTTTTCCAAGTTCAACACCCCACTGATCGAAACTGATAATGTTCCAGATAATGCCTTGCACAAATATTTTATGTTCATAGAGAGAAATTAATGACCCTAATGAAAATGGAGTAACTTTTTTAAAAAGAAAAGAATTGGTCGGGCGATTGCCTTCAAATTTTTTGAATGGAATTAATTTTTCCATTTGCACATTATCTATTCCTTTCAATTCACTGGCAACTTCTTCTTTGCTTTTTCCATTCATCAATGCTTCTGTCTGCGCGAAAAAATTGGAGAGTAATATCGGGTGATGTTCACCGATTGGATTATGGCTAATAGCAGGAGCAATAAAATCGCATGGAATTAAATGCGTTCCCTGATGAATGAGCTGATAAAAAGCATGTTGCCCGTTAGTGCCTGGTTCGCCCCATACGATGGGTCCGGTATTGTATGTAACATTCGTTCCAGTTCTGTCCGTTTGCTTTCCGTTGCTTTCCATATTACCCTGCTGAAAGTAAGCAGCGAAGCGGTGCATATATTGGTCGTAAGGTAAAATAGCTTCTGAGGTTGCACCGAAAAATCCCGTGTACCATATACCAATTAAAGCCATCATCACAGGAATGTTTTTTTCAAATTCAGTATTCCTGAAATGTAAATCAGTTGCATGCGCTCCCTTTAATAATTCTTCAAAATTGTCATAGCCAATTGTCAATGTTATGGATAAACCGATAGCGCTCCACAAGCTATATCGTCCTCCTACCCAATCCCAGAATACAAACATGTTTTCAGCAGCAATGCCAAACTCCACTACTTCTTTTTCATTGGTTGACAATGCAACAAAATGTTGTGCGATATACTTTTCTTCCCTAGCTGATTTCAAAAACCATTCACGTGCAGAATGTGCATTTGTCATTGTTTCCTGCGTGGTAAATGTTTTTGATGCAATAAGAAAAATAGTTTCTTCTGCATTTAGATTTTTTAAAGTTTGGGCTATGTGGGTTCCGTCCACGTTTGACACAAAATAAGCCTGCATACCTTCAATCCAATATGGTCGCAGAGCTTCTGTTACCATAACAGGTCCGAGGTGGCTGCCGCCAATACCAATGTTGACAATTTGTTTTATTTTTTTTCCAGAATAGCCTTTCCATGCTCCACTATGAATTTTTTCACAAAATATTTTCATTTGCTGCAATACCTTTTTAATGTCCGGCATTACATCGGCACCATCAACCATCACAGGTGAATCAGAAAAATTTCTTAAAGCGGTATGTAAAACCGCTCTGTTTTCAGTTTCATTTATTTTTTCAGCATTGAACATAGCTTCAATTGCAGATTTTAATTCACACTCATCAGCCAGTTCTAAAAGATATTTTTTTGTTTCATCGGTGCATATATTTTTTGAATAATCGAAAAGCAATTCGTTAAATTGAATTGACATTTTCTCAAACCTTTTTGCATCCTTATCAAAAAGTGTTTTCATGCGAACCGATTTCATTTCAGCATAATGAGCTGTCAATTTTTTCCATGCTGAAGTTTGTGTCGGATTTATTTTTGAAAGCATGTTATTATTTTTTTATACCTGATAAATTATTTTCTCAAGAGTGCTGCTGCTGCCTCATCCAAGAACCATTGCAACTCTCCATCAACAGGATTTATAAGTTGCGCAGGATATTTTTGCACATTAGGCGCATCCTCTAAAACGTGATGAACAGCCTCCGCTTTTTCTTTTCCATAAACAAGGAATGCAATATGCTTTGACTGATTAATCATTGGCGCAGTCATAGTTATCCTGTAACTGTTTTGTTCTTTTAAAAATACTGCTTTTACTGTTGCAAATGTTTCTAAGAGAACGGGAGTAAAAGGAAACAAGGAAGCAGTATGCACATTATCACCAAGACCTAATAAAATCAAATCAAAGCGAACAGGCATTTGTTTGAAATACGCAGTAATCGTTTCGTTATATTTTTCTGCTGCTTCATCTGGTGATTGTGTGGTATCAACTTTGAACATTTGTGATGCAGAAATTGTTAAAGGATCGAATAAATATTTTTGAGCCAACAATGAATTGCTTTGCGAGTCATTGGAAGGAACATATCTTTCATCACCAAAGAAAAAATTTACATTGCTCCAATCAATCTGTGCTTTATATTCATTGGACGATAATAGTTGAAACAATTTTTTTGGAGAGTTGCCGCCTGAT
>JBKJNS010000036.1:0-3700 GCA_046593455.1 Chitinophagales bacterium
TATTCAGGAGTTCCGGCAGGTTTTATTGAGCTCGATGGCAGAATTAAAAACGAGATTGAAGTTGCATACTTTGGATTGATGCCCCATTACAGAGGCAAAAAGCTGGGAAAACATTTACTTCAGTTTGCAATCACAAAAGTTTTCGCCTCCCCTATTGACCGGCTTTGGTTACATACTTGCGAACTCGATCACCCATCAGCTTTGCAAGTTTATAAGAATGCGGGATTTGTATTGTATGATGAAAAAATTATTCAACAAGTGCTTCCATCATAGGAGAATTTTACTTTTTCTGCTGTGCTTCAATTAAAAATAACTACAGAAATTTCACTTGAAAATATTTGACAGCGCCGCAAAATTTTCATTTTTCATAGGGGAATTTTGTTGTCTAAGATTAAAATGATCACAACCTTGTTGATAACTTTTTTAATTTTCTCCTATGAAAACATGAAGAAGCTTCTTACTTTTCACTCTTAGAATTTTAATTCTTAACCAAAAATCAAAAACAATGGCAGCAAAAAAAGCAGCTAAGAAAGCGGCTCCAAAAAAGAAAGCAGCTCCTAAAAAAAAGGCAGCAGCTAAACCAAAAGTAAAGCGTAAACCAAACGCGGCGTTCATGAAAGCTATGAACCCAAGTCCAATGCTTCAGGTCGTAGTAGGCAAAAATCCTTTGCCGCGTACTGAAGTTACCAAAAAGGTTTGGGCTTACATCAAGAAGAACAATCTTCAGGATGCTAAAAACAGACGCAACATTAATGGTGATGCAGCTCTACAAGCAATCTTTGGTGGCAAAAAATCTGTGAACATGTTTGAGATGACAAAACTCATCAACAAACATCTTTCTTAAGATTAATCGCTTGAAGAAAAAAAGGGAATCATGCAACATGGTTCCCTTTTTTTTTGCTTCAGGAAATTATTAAAGATGTTTCTCTAGAAAAATTTCCATTGCTTTGTAAAACTCAAAACGGTTTTCTTCATTGTGAAATCCATGGCCTTCATTGTCTTTAACAATGTATTCCACCTCCACTCCTTTTTTCCTTAGCGCATCCACAATCTGATTTGATTCATTGATATTTACTCTTGGATCATTGGCACCTTGCGCAACCAGCAATGGTACTCTAATTCTATCGGTATAAAAAACCGGTGAAGCTGAATGCAATAAATCTATTTCTGTTTCTGGGTTGCCAATCATTTCATTCATCATTTCCAAATAGGGTTTCCAGTAAGGCGGAATTGTTTTTAAAAATGTAAATAGGTTTGATACTCCTACGTAATCAATACCGCATGCATAAAGATCGGGCGTAAATGTTAACCCTGCCAGTGTTGCATAACCACCATAACTTCCACCATAGATTGCAATTCTTTTTTCGTCAGCAATTCCTTCAGCGATTAAAAATTTTACTCCGTCTGTGATATCATCCTGCATTTTCTTTCCCCATTGCTTGAATGATGCTTCCCAGAATTTTTTTCCGTAACCGGTAGAGCCGCGGTAATTCATTTGAAAAACAGCATAACCACGATTTGCAAGAAACTGTACCTCGGGATTAAATCCCCACGAATCTCTTACCCATGGGCCTCCATGCGGGTTAATTACCACCGGAAGATTTTTTGCTTCTGAATTTTTTGGAAGTGTTAGGTAGCCATGTATTTTTAAACCATCCTCAGTTAAGTAAGAGATTGGTTTCATAGAAGCTAACTCTTCCTTTTTTAACCAGTCACTTACATCGGCCAGATGTTGTAGTTGCTTTCTTTCAACATCATACAAATAATATCCGCCAAGCGAACGGTCGCTAATGGATCTTACAAGAAATCTTGTTTCATTTTTATTTTGTGAGGTAAGCACAACTTCATCGTCGGTAATAATTTTTCCAATCTCGCTGTAAATTTCTTCAGCTACAGGATCGAGAAAAGTGATGTGTCTTTTCCAATCGGTAAAAGAATAGCTGGTGAGTACTTTTCTTTTTCTTGAAAATAATAAACTTTCCAAATCAACTTTTTCATGGGTAAACAGCACTTCAGTTTCAATTCCTTTCTCTAAATCAAAAAGTACAATGGCTGCTTTATCGCGATCAATATTTGAAAGCGCATAAATATTTTTATTGTCGAACGTAAAAAAGAGCGGTGAAATTGATTCGCGAAAATTGGTGGTAATTACAGACTGAAATAAATCATCTTTTGATTTACGATGCAACAAACTTTGATTAACTCCATCAGTAGTAATTGCAATTCTTATTTCTCCTGAATGATCAGTTATCCAATCTGTGATGTTACCGGGGTTTTCTGCTTCTTGAAATAAATTTCCTGTGTGAATGTTGAGCCGGTAAGCATCAAAGATTTCTTTGTTGCGTTGATTCATTCCAATGATCACCTCATCTTCATTCTCATACAAGTGATCAATAATCTGAACGGTAATGCCTTCAAAAGGCGTGAGGTCACGTTCTTCATTTCCTTCAACACTAACTGAATAAAGATGATAATTTTCATCACCACCTTTATCTTTAAGAAACAGAATTCTATTATCACTACCCCAAAAATATCCGGCAATATTTCTTTCGGCCTCTTGTGTTACCTGCTGGATTTCAGTGCTTCCAAATTTTTGAGTAAAAACATTAAGTCTGTTTTTCCATGGTGCCATAAAAGAAATAAATTCTCCATTGGGAGAAATTTGAAATCTTGTTTTTGAGGGATTGCGGAAAAAATCTTCGAGTGGAATATGATCTAGCATGCAGCAAATATAAGTTGACTCAAAACTTTACCTGTTGATTTAATTAGCTTATTACCTCCAATATTTTCGTTGACTGAATCCCTTATATTAAGTAATCAGCAATGTGGACAACCACAAACGGTTATACTTGCAAAGTTCTTAGTGAATAATACCTTAGCAGAAAGTTATCTTTTAATATAAAATGTTGAACTCAAACTAATTCTACCTGTTTTAACCATTTCAAAAATTAATACTAAAAAAATGAAAAGTAAAGGAAGACCAGCAACGAGACCTATAAAATTGATGGACGGCTTCTATATCGAAGTTCGTAACAGAGGATCCAAAGACAAAGGGGTAAAAATCCGCAATGTCACCAAAGAATTGATGGATGCTATGGTGAAACATTATGAGCGCAGCAACAAAGAAGTAAACGTACTTGGTGAACACAAGGATGATAAATGGGTGAACGACAAGACTGCACCAAAGAAACCCAAAGTACCTAAGGTACCCAAAGAGCCAAAGGCACCAAAAGAACCCAAGGTTGCAAAAGAGCCTAAGGTTGCAAAAGAACCTAAAGTGCAGAAAGTAGCTAAACCTGCAAAGGCAGCTAAGGCGAAAAAGAAATAATTTCTTAGCTGAATTTGGCTCAATAAATTCAGCACAGTCTAAAATGTTTTCAAAAACAAAGCGCAATTCAAACTAAATTTGAATTGTGCTTTGTTTTTAAGCATGGCAATGAAATACCTTATCAACATCATTTGCAACACACTCTGCAGTGAAGTAATTTCGCATCGAAATCTACTTCATGAGTTTAACAAATGACCCCTCAGTAACTGTTGACATTGCTAAAGAACTTGGACTGCTTGCAGAGGAATACGAGAAAATAAAAACAATACTCGGCAGAAACCCCAACTTTAATGAGATCAGTATTTACTCTGTTATGTGGAGTGAACATTGCTCGTATAAAAATTCTATCAAGTGGTTAAAAACATTACCACG
>JBKJNS010000076.1:0-3721 GCA_046593455.1 Chitinophagales bacterium
ATTCCCCCCTATGCGCGTAATCGTTCCAATGGCAGGCATGGGCAAGCGAATGCGCCCGCACACATTAACCACTCCAAAGCCGCTGATCGCTGTGGCGGGTAAACCGATTGTGCAACATTTGGTAGAATACCTTGCCGAAATTGCAGGTGATGAGATTGAACACATCGCATTTGTGGTAGGTGATTTTGGAAAAGAAACAGAAAAAAATTTACTGCGCATTGCAGAAGATTTGGGAGCCAAAGGTTCAATCCATTATCAGGACGATCCTCTTGGAACTGCGCATGCAATCTTGTGTGCACAGGAACATTTGAAAGAGCGCGTGATCATTGCATTTGCCGATACTTTGTTCTACACCGATTTTAAAATTCCGGAAAAAGCAGATGGAGTTATTTGGGTAAAGAAGGTGGAGAACTGGCAGCAGTTTGGTGTGGTAAAAATTGCGAAAGAAGGATACATTACTGAGTTCGTAGAAAAATCACCCACCTATGTTTCAGACCTCGCCATCATCGGTATTTATTATTTTAAAGATGGCGAAAACCTGAGGAGTGAATTACAGCACCTGATCCATCACGACATTAAAGAGAAAGGCGAATTCCAACTTACCACTGCCATGGAGAACATGAAGCAGAAAGGAAAAAAATTATTTCCCGGTGAAGTAAATGAGTGGCTCGATTGCGGAAACAAAGATGCAACGGTTGATACCAATCGTGCTGTACTTGAACACAAAAAGAATGAACGCCTGATTGATAAAAGTGCAACGATTGAAAACTCAACTATTATTCCTCCAACATTTATTGGTGCCAATGCTTCCATCATTAATTCAGTGGTGGGTCCGTTTGTTTCTATAGGTGAAAAATCGGTTGTTGAAAATTCAATCGTAAAAAATTCCATCATTCAGAATCATTCGAAAGTTAAAAACAGATTGATCAATAATTCAATGATTGGTAATCATGTTTCAATTGGTGGTAAACCCGATGAGTTGAGTATTGGTGATTATTCTACAGGAAGTTGATTTTTCCTTCTTCATTTCATTCCCTAAAAATTTCATTTTAACCTTTTGTAGTAATATTGTCAATGAAATATTCGTTGAGGAAAGTTGAAGTTTAGAAACACCAAATAGAAAATTAAAATCCTTCTCGACAAGCTCGAATTGACATTTCGAACCTGTCACTTCGAGCTTGTCGAGAAGTTAATATGATCCTATAAAATTGTTTGAATGAAAATTTATTCCAGCTTATTTTATCTATTGATTTCAGTGCTATTGCTGAATCAGTCATGCACCTCAACAAAAGAAGCCACTTCAACTTCTGGTAAAAATCAGAGCACTGCTGATGCAACAAAACTTGCCGAAGGCGATCCAAGAATAAGAGTTGCAACAGAAAAATTTATTGAAGCCAATAAGATGGAGATGCTGGGTGATTATCAGCAAGCCATGAATCTCTATAAAGAATGTTTGAAACTGAATCCTGGAATTGATGCAGCGTATTACAACATTTCAAAAATTCTTTACGCCCAAAAATCATATACCGATGCGTTGGCTTTTGTGCAGCAAGCGGTTAAACTTGATCCTTCCAACACTTATTATCTCGACATGTACGGTACGTTGCTTGGTGGTTTAGGAAATTACAAAGAGGCAACAAAAGTTTATGAGCAGATGGTGAAACTTGCGCCTGAAAATCCTGATGCATGGTACAACTACGCCTTCTTTACCGAGCAGAATAAACAGTATGAAGATGCAATTGGAATTTTTTCACAGATTGAAGATCACTTTGGTACGAGTGAAGAACTATCAGTGGAGAAATCAAAGTTATGGGCTCAGTTAGGAAAGAAAGATAAGGGTGCTGCCGAATTGCAGAAACTGATTGACAGTGATCTTAGGAACCCAAAATATTATTCATTGCTCATTGACTTTTATACCGGCAATGGAATGGAAGACAAAGCTTATGAAACCTTGCAACAACTAATTGCGCTTGATCCCAATGATCCTAAAGCATATTTGGTACTTGCAGGATATTATAAGCGCAACAATGATGAGGTGAAAGCGAATGAAGCTTTTGAAAAAGCATTTTCGAATCCTGCGCTTGATGCTGATTATGCAGTGCCCATACTCGCAGGGTATCTTCAGTATTTTCAGGACTCATCAAAAAATAATGAACAGAAAAAACAGCAGGCATTAGAACTCGCGAAATTGCTCGCAGCATCGCACCCGAATGAAGCAAAAGCCCTCGCGATCTATGGTGATTTCCTCAACCAGAATAATCAGTTTGATGAAGCATTGATTCAGTACAAAAAATCTTTGGAGATTGATAACAGCAGGTACACCATCTGGCAGCAGGTGTTCTTTTTATATGACCGGGAAAGGAATTACGATTCGTTGCTTGCCGCCACCAACAGTGCTATTGAATTTTTCCCCGATCAGAATATGGTCTTTTATTTTAATGGCTACGCCAACATGCAACTCAAGAAATATGATGCTGCTTTAAAATCATTGAACAAAGCAATTGACATTAGCAGTGGTGATCCGCAATTTTTAGCGCAGGCATATTCAACATTGGGTGATGCCTACAATAATCTTAAAAAATATGCTGCTTCTGATAGCAGTTATGAGCAGGCATTGGTTTATGATCCATCGAATGCTTATGTGCTCAACAATTACAGTTATTATCTTTCGGTGAGAGGCGAAAAATTAGACATCGCACAAACAATGGCAGAAAAAGCAAATACACTTTCGCCCGACAATGCATCTTATGAAGATACTTATGCATGGGTGTTATACAAGTCGGGGAAATATGAGGAGGCAAAACAATGGCAGCAGAAAGCATTGCAGCATGGCGGAGCTAATGATGGAACAGTACTCGAACATTATGGCGATATTCTTTTTAAGCTGAATGATGTGGATGGCGCCGTTGAATACTGGATGAAAGCGAAAGCAAAAAATGTTGAATCAGATTTAATAGATAAAAAAATTGCTCAGCGCAAGTTGTATGAATAAACTGTTTCTTCTGTTGGCTGTGATATTTTTTTTCTCCTGCAAAACTCCGGCTGTTGTAACCAAAACTCCGGTGGCCCCCATTGTTCCGAATAAAAATGCAGTGGCAAATTCTGTTATTGATTCAGTGAATGCTCATGCTTTTAAGTTTGAATATTTTTCGGGCAAAGCAAAAGTGGTGGTGAATGATAATGGTGATAAAACAGAATTTACCGCGAGTATAAGAATGAAAAATGACAGTGCCATTTGGATTTCGATTTCTCCGGCATTGGGGCTTGAAGCTGCAAGAGTTTTAATGACAAAGGATTCTGTTTTACTGATAGATCGGTTGCACAAAGAGCGCTTCTCCAAGGGATATAATTTCTTTTCCAAGTATACTTCATTACCAATCACCTTACAAACGATGCAGGATTTGATTAAAGGATTTCCGCTCTTCCTTTCCAATCAAAATAATTATGAAATCAAAAGAAATGATTCTCTCATTGTATTAATGCTGCGTGATTCAACTTTGAGCGACTCGCTTATTTTCTCTCACACCTACTTGCCATTGCAACAAACAATTGTTGCAGATACTTCAGGAAGTTTATCTACAATCAATGAGCAGTTCGACATACAATACACAACGCCGTTTTCGTTGTGGAGAAAAATCACACTGCACCACCCTGCCGAGATGACGATCGAAATTACCTTTAGCAAAATCAAATTGAATGAGCTGCTGAGTTTTCCGTTTTA
>JBKJNS010000089.1:0-3672 GCA_046593455.1 Chitinophagales bacterium
GTATAGAAGAAATCAGCAAACAGCCACATTCCATTTTCTTTTAATCTTGAAGTAATTGCAATTCCAAATTCAAGTGCTTCATGTTGTTTGAAGCAATCAATCACAAAAAAACTGGTGATTACATCATACTTTTTTTCTCCGGGAATTGAATGATGATCACCGCAAATAAAATTTACTTGCAAGTTAAATTGGGCATTGAGATTCTTCTTTGCAATTTCAATCATCACACTTGATGGCTCCACAAAATCAATGGTAATATCGGGAACTGATTGGAGTAACACATTCAAAATATTTCCGGTGCCACCACCCATGAGTAAAATGTGCGAGCCATTGGAAATTTTATTAAGAAAAAATTTCTTGGCATTGATCAAATTTTCCCCATACACCAGTGAAGAAAGCAAATCATAATAAGGGGCAATAAGGTTGAATGAATTTTTCAAGTACAATCTTTTTTAACTGAAAAAAAAATCGCCGTGGATTCTTGCCAATTAGATTTAAAATGAAAACTGCTCTCTGAAATTTTTTAATTCATCTTCCAATTTTGATTCGGGTAATGAAATAAATTTATAGAGTTTGCTCAATGGTTCCACTTTTAATTCCTGCATGGTGATGTGCTGATTGATGTGGAAGTATTCGAGATCGTGGTAAATATTTTTAAGCGCAGAAAGAATATCGAGTATCTCCAAATTTTTATCGCTCAGATTATAAATGCCCGAGGGAACTTCTGTGTTCAGCAATTCGGCAAGAACGTGCGCCACTTTGTTGATATGAATGAATGAGCGTGACTGCGTTCCACTCGCATTGATGGTGACTCTCCCTGCAAAATGTGCATCGAACATAAAGCGATTGATGACTGCATCAAAGCGCATGCTCTTGCTGTAGCCATAAACATTTCCGCAGCGAACAATTACGGTTGGGATTTTTTCAAACAACCTAACTACATGCTCCTCTCCTCTTTGTTTTGAAATGCCGTAGAAACTTGTTGGATGCGGCGGTGTTTCTTCTGTTGAAGGAAATGAACTGCTTCCGTAAATAGAAGCACTCGAAGTAAAAATTACTTTCTTCACTTTACTTTCTTCAATGGCATAAATCAATTCCGCAGTTCCCCAATGATTGATCTGTTCGAAGAAGTGTGAATCAATATTTGCAAATGGCGTAGTCACTTTTGCAGCGAGGTGATAGACCACATCAATTCCTTTCAATACTTTTCTTATAGAGCGTGAATCGAGAATATCGCCATTCACAAATTTTATTTTTTTTGAATTCCCGTTTTTCCCAAGAAAAAAATTGTAGTTGCCGCGGCTGAGATTATCATACACAATTAGTTGATCAACGGAATTATTTTTCGATAACTCATTGATGAGTTCTGTACCAATGTATCCGGCGCCGCCGGTGATGAGGATGTTCATGAAATTTAATTTTATAATGCTGAGAATAGTTTCCTGAACTCAGCAAAGCTTATGATGGTCAATTGAAAGTTAGGGAAAAATGCAAGCAACTTCTTGTCTGATGTAATAAGATAATCTGCGCCTGAGATGATACATAAATCAAAAAGAAAATTATCATCAGCATCAGGAGAATTTTTGAAAACAGGCATTACATTTTTTAGTGAGCCAATTACCTTAATCAAAGCAATAAAATCAAGAATATCATTCAAAGATTTCCTCTGTTTGAATTTATGTCGTTGAAGTACTTCGGATAATTCATCTATTAATTCATCAGAGATAAAAACTTCAACATCATGTTCCAATAACCATTTGATCAAATAATTAATCCGATTGTTGATGAAATAACTCACCCAAACATTAGTGTCAACGACTGCTTTGTTTGGCATATCGTTTCTTTCTTACAATTCGAACTTCATTCACTACCTCTGAAATTGGAATTGATTTTACGTTGCGCTTACGGGATAAACGATTGGCTTCTGCAATCAATAATTTTTTGCGGAGAGATTTTGCTAACTGATCCTGTTCCTCATCAGTCAGCATGGCAACAAAGCGGTTGATTTCTTTTACAACTGTAAGCATATTTCAAATTATTGTGATTCAAAATTACAATTTTCATTTCACCCGCTCCTTATTCTTAAGAGTCCTTCAGACAAATAAACCCAAAATCTTCTCTTTACTATGAAAATAATTGTAGCTGCCGGGGCTGAGGTTATCATACACAATCAATTGATCCACCAATTTATTTTTCGATAACTCATTAATGAGTTCTGTACCAATGTATCCGGCGCCGCCGGTGATGAGGATGTTCATGAAAAATAATTTTGCACCGAAAGTAGATAAGATGTTTTGTGAAGTGTTATATTTAAATTTCGATTTAAAATTCTTCACTTAAAAAAATAAAATTATGAACGAAGAAGATAATCCTTTAGATAACGGCGAGCGAACAGAAGAAGAAATTCGCGAGGAGAATGAAATACTTAAATTAAAAATTCAAGCACAATTCGGTGGCATGTCCGGCGGCAGCACTGACTTACCTCCCGAAATTGAAAATGAGTTTCTAAAAAATGTGCTTTCATTTGAAGAACAATATACCAAAACTGAATACACACCCGTGAAAGTGGTGGCACTGTTAGGCAACCCGGAATTTGAAAAGGAAAAAAATTTGGACGATGCTGCGTTTGAAAATGAATGGAACCGCTTGCAAAATCTTCTTGAAGAAAAAAAATTGAATGTAGATTTTATTCGCGAGCGTGATGATCGTTTCAAATACCGCTTTATCACTGAAGAACTTTTTGAGATTGAAACAGATGATCTGACTGTTCCTGAAATGATTTCTAATTTTATTTATGAAGAATTTCACCCCGATCATGAGCAGGAAATTACTGATCGCACGATGGATTTTTTAAGTGCATGGTTTGAGCGCTCGTCAGAAAAGATGAAACACGGTGTGGTGTCAGATTTTATTAAGCCCGATGCAACGATTCTAAACCAGGAAGAAATTCTGAATAAAATTCAATTGGTATTTGACTCGTACTGTGCATTCGAAGATTGCATGTTTCACATTTTTGAAGTGAAGTTTCAATTAAATGAAAGTGAAGATGACAAGCAACAAGGCATAGGGCATTGCGAAGGAATGGTGAAGTACAATGCCATTCTTGAAAGCGGCGAGCGAAAAACAATTGAAGGGCCTTTCAAACTTTACATGACACGTGATTACGATTGGTGGAGTATTTTTTATTTTGTTATGGCGGGGTTTGAAGAATGAAACTATTCCCCCTGCCTCACAAATTTTCCCTCCAAACTTTCTTTACCATCATTAAGTATGAGAAGATAAATCCCTTCGGGAAGAGCACTCACTTCAATTGTATTTTGATTGGGAGAAATATTTCCTTTCAGTAAAACTTGCCCAAATAAATTCATTACCAAAAATGTTGAAGTAAAACTTACTTCAACATTCAAAAGGTTTATAGTTGGATTGGGGAAAATATTAAGCGTTCCATTGCTTCCTATTTGTATTTCTTCCACTTCTGTTTCAAGTTCACTCATTCTCGCAACGAAAATATCAGAGCCGATATTTCCTGCTATTATTAATTTATTGTCATTGCTAAAAGCGATGCTCTTACCATTTCCCGATGCAAAATCATTAAAAGCTATATAACCACTATCGGCAAATGTGGTGTCAAATTCTCCGTTATCTAATAACCGTGCAATCATAACACCTGAA
>JBKJNS010000345.1:0-2737 GCA_046593455.1 Chitinophagales bacterium
TTACCGAACCTGTAAGGCAAATGTCAAGACTTCCAATAGGTGTAATATTAGCTTGCCCTGCTTTCAGTCGCACAGCAGAAGTTCCGGGAGAGGTTGAACTGCACGCTCCATTTTTAACAACTACTGAATAAGTACCATTATTGGTAACATTGCTTACTTGATTGGTCTGCCCTGCAAAAAGAACTCCATTGCGATACCACTGGTATTCTAATCCTGAAGGACTTGCTGTTAACGTCGCAGATGATCCCTGACAAAAAGTCACCGTAGCATCAGGAGTAATTGATGCAACAATAGCGCTGCTAACATTAATAGTTTGTGATGCTGTATTAGAACATCCAAATCCATCAAAGTAATAGTAGGTGATAGTGTGAACGCCAGGTCCCGATATTGCAGGATCAAAAACTTCAGCTCCGTTTTCATCTACTGTATAAAATCCTCCATCCGGGCTTCCGCCTGTTAAAGAAAATGCTGCAGAATTCTCACATACATCTGCATAAGGAGGTAACGATACTACAGGTAAATCGTGTACTGTAGTTGTTTGACTGCTTGAGTAAGCACCAATTGTATAAGTAATTGTGTAAGGTCCGCCTACACCTGCATCGGCAGGTGTAAAAATGTAAACTCCGAATCCAAATAACGAAACACCGGGACCACTGAATTCGCCACCGGGAGTTGTAGGGAACAATTGAGAAGCACCGCCATTGATGCAATAGTCAGATAGAAGACCACCCCATGAAACATCTGGAGCAGTTACGTTTACTCTGTAATCTTCTGCTTCACCCGATCCAAAAAATTCGCATGCTGATGTATCAGCATTATTTGTAAGTCTAGATCTAATGCGCATTACAGTTATTCCTTCCAAAGCACTATTAGGAACAACAAGTGAAATAGATGAAGGTATTCCGGATGTTGATGCTAAAGTAACCGTTTGCATTTCTGATGATTCAAAAAATAAATCTTGATCCCAATCAACCCATACAGATACAACACAACTCTGATCAGTTGTAACTGAGAGATTTGGTGATGTGCCAATTTGTAAATCAGTTGTGATAGCTGAAGAGAATGCAGAGTAAGCAACATCTCCGCTGCATCCTGTTGTATTGTTAATAGTACCAATTTCTACATTCGTAATATCACCATTGCCGCATCCAAAATTTGCAGGCACACAATAGCAATTGAGATTGTCGCCGGTTGTAAAAGATTGAATGGAACAACCAGTTGCATCACCGTCACTGTTCTTCGCAACAATCTGATAATAGTAAGTTGTGTTTGCTGCTAATGCTCCTGTGCTGTAAAAGCTATTGGTTGTATTTGTTACAAATGCAGGACTTGGATTAGTGCTAAAATAAACATCGTAAGATGTTGGAGCTCCGCCATTGCTTACCCAACCTAATGTTGTTCCACTAGGGCAAATTGGATAGTCTTCATTAGGTGTTAAACTAATAACACAATTTGGTGGAACGGGAATATGGAAGTTAACAGTAATATTGAAACGGAAATCTAACCCAGGTCCGGATTCATCTGCATTCAGATCCTGCCAAAAACCTGGCTCAGGCAATGGTGATGTAAAATAGAATTGATCGTTTCTAATTGGTACTTCAGAAGTAAATGCAAAACCAATATTGGTTGTTCCGGTTTGTCTAATGCCAATATAAAAGTTACCTGCAGGTACTGCAACATTCGTAGGTAGAGTTAAATAGGCGGTTCCAATGGCACTAAGCCTGTCATTATCATCGGTATAAAGAAGCGCACCTGGTCTGCCGGTTCCGTCATCTCCATAAATACCAAGTTTATAAGGTAGATTGGTCGTTGTAAAATCAACTTGCACTTCATTAATATCTCCGCCTGTTGCAGTATTGAATTTACCAACGAATGATCCTGTACCACCAGTAAATCCAACACCACCTGTATTGAGAACTCCCGGATAGCGATATGAATAGGTATTCGCCGTAATGTTTTGTGTCATTGTTTTGCTGTCATTGGCACTGTTGTTATCTCCTCCGGGGACTGAAATTGTTATGGTATTAGTACCCGCAGCACCAATTGCATAAGCAGAGAAAGTAACATCAGTTGAAGCACCGGGTGCAAGTGAAGCAATAACTTGTACATCATTATGTGTTACTGCGCCTGTAACAGCGAGTGTAACATTTAAATTGGTGAGAGTTGAACTGCCCAGATTGCTAATGCGCGCTTGTATTGCATGTGTCGCAACGTAACCAGTGGGAAGGCTTCCCAAAGTATAAATTAAACTAACCGCTGCATCCGTGCAGCCGCCTGTAGTTGCAAATCTTGTTTCAGGCCTGAAACTGCTTGAAGCAAGATTTCCAGGTGTGCCACAAGCACCTGCGCCCAGTTGAGCACCTTTTAATCCGCTCGATGGTGCAGTTAAAGAATTACAAGCAACAACAGCAGTCGTTGATAAAACACCGCTATAACAACCCCAATCGAATGCTACATAGATAGCACCACCGGTGTAGATAAATGGTGAACCTCCGACAAAAGGAATATCAAAAGCTCCTGCCGTTCCGGGCAGCGTTGTCGCAGAATTGTGTGCGATTGTCATAGGCGAAATATTACCTGCCCAATCAGTAGTACTTTTTAAGTTAGTAGCATCAGCAGTGTTTTGGAGATAAACAATTAAGTTTCCGGTTCCAGAAGTGCCTGGTGCAACATTATAATTCCATCCTATTTGCCCGATATCCATACCATTGGTATAACCCTGAGCAGCCATTGAGGC
>JBKJNS010000151.1:0-5663 GCA_046593455.1 Chitinophagales bacterium
GCCGCATATTGTATGCGGTGGTTTTACCAAAGAAGAAACAGAAGATGCGTTGATTGATCTGGCATTCTTAAGTATCAATAACATCCTCATCATTCGCGGCGATCCCAATAAAAGTGAAACCACTTTTATGCAAGAGCCCGGTGGCCATGCACATGCAATTGATTTAATGAAACAAGCGGTGCAGATGAACAAGGGAATTTTTTTGCAAGAAGATTTAACCGAAGTAACGCCAACAGATTTTTGCATTGGCGTAGCTGGCTATCCCGAAAAACATTACGAAGCGCCGAACATGAAAAGTGATTTAAAGTATTTGAAAGATAAAGTGGATGCGGGTGCGCAATACATTATCACACAAATGTTTTTCGATAACAGTAAATATTTTGAGTTTGTAAAAGTGTGCAGGGAGATGGGAATCAATGTTCCAATTATTCCCGGCATAAAACCAATCACTTTAAAAAACCAAATCAACACACTGCCACGTTTGTTTCACATTGAAATTCCCGAAGAGTTTTCGAGTGAAGTTCAAAAATCAAAATCAGACGCCGAAGCAAAACAGATTGGTATTGACTGGTGCGTGCAGCAATGCAAAGAATTAAAAGCGGCAAATGTTCCGCTGCTGCATTTTTATACCATGAGTAATCCTGGTCCGGTAAAAGAAGTGGTGAGCCGTGTATTTTAATTTATGGCTGGGTAAGATTCAAAAACGGAAGCATCACATTTCTCAAATCACTTTTTGTATCAAACAAAATTGTTTGAATGCCCAATGACTTTGCTGCTTCAACATGTTGAACAGAATCATCGATGAACAAAGTTTCTTCTGGTTTAAGATCATTGTCATTCATTACCTTTTTAAAAAGTTCAATCTCAGGTTTGCGCATTTGCACCACGCAGGAATAGTAAACTTTGTTGAAGAATGAATCAATGTTAAATCTGCCATGTGTCTTCAACAAGTATTTAGTGATGTGTTTGATGTGGATGAAATTGGTATTGCTTAGTAAATAGCATTTATAATTTGCAGCGTATAACTCACTTAGAAAATGCAGTTTGTCTTCACTAATGCCAATGATCATGGCATTCCACGCAGAATCAATTTGTTCGTCGGTTAGTTGAAAACCGGTTTGTTCCCGAAGGCCATCGCGGAATTCTTTTTCTCTTATCATTCCTTTATCAAGCAGATCAAAAAGTTGCGATTGTTTAAGTTGAGAAAAATGGCTGTCGAAATTTGTTACTCCAAGTTTCTCAAATTCTGTTATTGTTTTTTCATAATCAATATCAATGATTACTCCGCCGTAGTCGAAAATAATGTTGCGAATCATGGTTTAAAGGGTTTGGGTTCTGTGATAAAAGTAAAAACCTTTTTGAATGAAATGAATCTGCATCTTATTTTCATCACATTAAATCCTTCAAGGTCAATGTTTCAGAAAGCATTTTTAATTGTGATTTCATGCTATCACCTAATTGTGATTGCCTGGATGGTGCTTGCTGTAATTACATTTTTAATCCTACTAAAAATTACCGCACCATTTGGCCGGCACACTGCAGCATCATGGGGACCCATGATCAACAATAAAGTTGCTTGGTTTATTATGGAGTTCACGGTTCTTGCGGTGCTGTGGTTTTTTTTATTTCCAAGAATCACATCTCTTTCAATTCCTGTTTTGATAATGGTGGGATTATTTACGATTCATTACTTCAACAGAAGTGTGATTTTTCCGCTAAGGATTAGAACCCGGAAAAAGAAAATGCCATTGGTAATTATGCTTTCGGCAGTTTTTTTTAATTTAATGAATGGATTTCTGTTGGGTTTTTATTTTGTGTTCTATGCTTCTTATGATGTTGCGTGGCTCTATGATATTCGTTTCATAAGTGGGATTCTTCTTTTCATTTCAGGAATGATTATTAATTGGAGAGCTGATAATATTTTAATTCATCTTAGAAAAGGAAATGAAACGGGTTACAAAATTCCTTATGGTGGATTGTTTAAATATGTAAGCTGCCCAAACCTATTGGGAGAAATTATTGAGTGGTCGGGCTTTGCATTGTTATGTTGGAATCTTCCGGCACTTGCATTTCTAATTTGGACATGCGCCAATCTTGTTCCGCGTGCAATTGCGCATCACCATTGGTATAAAGAAAAGTTTACTGAATATTCTGTTGAAAGAAAAGCATTGATTCCTTTTCTGTTGTAATAAAAAAATGAACTACTGAATTTCAATTTTCTCAGTCACAACTTTATCGCCCGATTGCACTTTAAGCAAGTAAGTTCCGCGGCTCAATTTTGAAACATCGAGAGTTTGAAAATAAATTCCATTGGCAATTCCTTTTTGATTGGAAGATTTCACCACTTCACCATAAAGATTATACAATGCCCAAGTAATCTGGTGTTCAGTTAAATCAGCAGTAAAATGAATTACATCATCGGCAGGGTTAGGGAAAATATTTAGTGAAAGAGCGTTTGAAATTTCTGGTGAACCGGTTGGCAAACCGTAGAATGCACTGTCGAGAATAATATTCTCATCACCTTCTTCATAATTCATCAGCCAAAACCGGCAGTTCATCATCTCATCGGTACTTGATGGGCCGGCTTCAACCAGCTTAGGGGGGTTATTAGGGTTGTTTGGATTGTTGGTGGTGTTATCAAACACACCGACACCAAAAAATTGAGCTCCTTCCGGAATTTTCATAACCTGTGTAAACATATAACTGTATTGCCAGTTAAAATCCCATTGCGGTATGTAAAGAATGTTGGTGGTATCGCCATCGGCATCAAGCATAAATACTTTCCACGAAATGCAGATCAAATGACTGTGAGGTGCAACACCAAGGCAAGATTTTTCTGAAAGTATAATTGATTGTTCATGAAATGTTTTTACTTGATTCGCTTGTATTTTCAATGGCCCATCTTGTAATGAAGGAGGTGTTTGAATTAAAAATCTTTGCTGATAAACTCTTCTGATTTCTGAATCAGGAAGGGTGCAATATTTTAAAAGAAGTTTTGAGCTATCAACTTTTCCTGCGTTTCCCGGAGCATAGTGAATATCAAAAACAAAATCGGCACCGGGAAGAATTTCCCATCCCATGTTGGGTGGTAAATATGCTAAACCTCTTCCGGGATTCCATCCGCCCCACGTTTCTGAGTATAAACTTGGATTGCCGAAACCTCCGGTTTCGTATCCGGGAATCGTATCACCGATTTCTTTGTTCCATGAAATTTCTGATGTGTCGAAAAGAAAAACTACGTGATGAACTGATGATGGATCGCCGGCAACAAAATCAATTGAGTTGATATACATTGGCTCAGTATAATTTGAATGCACTACAAAACTTCTGTACTCATCAGTATCCGAAGGAATGGTATAAACAGGTAATTTAAAAACTTCATCAGGATTAGTCATTATTGCACCTCCATTAAATACCGGTGCCGGTGGTGCAAGCGATAAGTCACCCGATGGCATTCCGTTATTAACCCAATCGTTGATTGAAGTAACATCTTCATCGCTCAAAACTTTTTCATCCCAAAAGTGGCGGTAATTAGGATCGGCCGGCCACGGCGGCATTTTCTTCGCATTAATCTGTGACTGCATATTAAAACCGTTGTCAACTGCATCGGCATAAGACATTAACGGAAATGGTGCAATGGCTCCTTCGTGATGACAAACAGAACAATTGCTGTATACGATTGATGCAATATTGGTACTCCAATCGGGAGTTTGTGCATGGAGTGAAGAAATAAAAAAGATAAAAACAAATGCCGGGTATAATTTTCTTTTCATTGACTGCAAATTTAATCCGCTTATTAATTTGTTACGAAGTTAATTCAATATTTGATTTATCATTTCTAAGTGAATGAAGTAAGCAATAAAACGAACAGTTTTATTTGCTTGAGATGAATTTATTGCCTGCAGAAAAATTTAAGTATTTACATTTGCCGCTCACATTTTAAAAATTTGTGAAAGGAAAGAATAAAAATATCAGGGCCCATAGCTCAGTTGGTTAGAGCGTCGGACTCATAATCCGCAGGTCCCAGGTTCAAGCCCTGGTGGGCCCACTAAATTGAATATTATTAAAATGCTGTCCTAATTTGTGTTTCCCCTTTTTCATTTCACAAATTAAATAGCGCTTAAATATTTGAGAGCTTTTATTCAGGGCATTAAAAAATAATCTCCACCTTCTTCATTCACAAATCTTGTAAGTCCTGAAATTTTTGGGCTGCACTGGTTCTGCCTGCATTGTAAAGGTGGTGGCTGCGTTTCAATGGTCGTACATAAAGGCACAGATTCTGTATTTATCAGAGAAAAAAAATTTACATGAAACATCGACACAATTGGAATGAGTCGCATTTGGAATGATACTCTTGCTTTATGGGGAGATTGGTTTTCCCAACCAATATTATTTTGTTCAGCAATAGTATTGGGTGGTGCAATTTTTAATTAGACACACAAGTATTGGGAACCAAAGACTACAATGTGCAAATTACTTTCTACAATGGATGATAATCAGTGATTAGATTGGTGATCAAGTCGCCGTGTTAATTTTTCCTGATCCACACCAACTGATGATTTTAAACCGCTATAAACTAATTTCCAAATGTAATTAACCAAATTTTTTTGAGGATTTCTAGCATATTGTATGTTTCCTACTCTAAGTACGTTATTGTTATCAGGATTATCTTTAACAATAATCAGCTTATTTGCCAAATAGGATTTAACACTATTTAAAATTCCTCCAGGCTCTTTCATTCTGGAATCAAGTGACTGAATTTTAAGATCAGTGTACAAAAACTTTATTGCGCCATTCCCTTCCTTTTCATTTGCATTAAAATAAAGAGTAGCACTCTCTGCCTTGCCTGATTCAATCTGAAATGACCCGGCACTTTTGATCATTGAATTTAGTATCTGCATATTAAATGGACCTACATCTGCCGTCATACTATATTCCGGTTCCATACGCGGAAATAAAATGTTAATTTTTATCGCCGCCTCGGATTGAATAAATCCGGTAACTGCTAATTTCATGGTATCGGCATGAACCACATTTGATAAGCCCGTGAGTACTGCATGAATTTTATTGAATGAAATAGCCCCGGTCTGTATGCTTTCAGGTTCCAATTCTTCATATTCAACAGTACCATTCTTTAGCTCAAATCGATTAATCACAATTTTATAATCCAATGAATCTAGAAAAGCCTGCGGCAATAAATGCAATTCTGCTTTATCGGGAATATTTTTATTGTTAAAGAAATGAACTTTTGCATAGCCAATCTTAGTGCTGTCTATAAATAAATTTCCTTCTTTAAGAAAATCTTTAAACTGATGCGATTGAATTTTTATTTCAGCCAGAGTCATTTTTATATAATCAGAGCGATCTCCCATCCTTGAAGCAAATTGCACCTGATCATCATTGGGAATTAGAAAAGCAGAATCAACAGTAAGGTTTAAATCTTTGGTATTTAAATGAATGGTGGGGATAACAAACTGATACAATCCTTTTCTAATATCAATTTTTTCTCCTGAAAAAGCAACATCACCGATTTCAAAGGCCTTTGAAGTAAGGAGTGTACTGATGTCTGAATTTAAATTATCCAGTTTTAAATTGACCGATTGCGCTGTAAGCCGAAAATGCTCTGAATCCTGGTTTGCAACATACAGGCTTCCGTCTGTTAC
>JBKJNS010000186.1:0-2742 GCA_046593455.1 Chitinophagales bacterium
GTTTGCATTAAGCGATACGATGCTTCCCAAATATTATATGCCGGAATTTCATGCGTGAGGTCGAAAATTTTCAGCTCGCCTGAGACACCCATTGCAACACCTTTCATTGCTGATACAGCACCATCTTTTAATCCAAAATCGGTTTGAAACACCAGGATATTATTTTGGGCTTGAGAGGAAAACGAAAGAACGAGAATGAAAACTGAAAGTCTAATAAACCGATTCATTGAATTTAATTTTTTGCAAATGTAATTGACAAAAACAGCTGCGAATAGCTCGCTAAAGAAGCTTTTCAACTGCCATTAAAAATTTCTTTCTTTCATTTGCTGAATGCTTGATAACAATTTCTTGAAAACTTTGTTGCTGATTTTTATTTTACTCTTCGTAAATCTTTTTCTTCAAGCACAGGAATCTAAAAAAAAGAAAACCAAACGACAGGTATATTTTACGTGGGGGTGGAACAAAGATTATTTCTCTCGCAGCACATTGCACTTTAGTGATCCCGCTGCAGGATATGATTTTAAACTCTTCGATGTAAAGGCGCACGACCGACCTGATTATGAAGCCATCTCTTTTAGAATTGCAGATTTTGCGATTCCTCAATATTCTTACCGCCTCGGGTGGTTCTTCAAAAACAAACTTCATTCTGGAATTGAAATAAATTTTGATCACGCCAAATATGTAATGACTGACTCGCAATATGTCCACTTGAAAGGAAATATCGGTGAAACTTTTTTTGATCAGGATACTTTAATCAATTCTGCTTTTCTGAAGTTTGAGCATACGAATGGAGCAAACTTTTATCTCATAAATTATTTTACTTCAAAGTCATTATTACATACAAATAAATTCGACATCACTGCTTTCGCAAAAGCAGGAGCTGGCACTGTAATTCCTAAAACCGATGTCACTATTTTTGGTACGCGGCTCGACAATAAATATCATGTTGCAGGATGGATTGTAGGCGTAGAAGGTGATATGCGATTTACTTTTTTCAATCATCTTTATCTTGAGGGTGGAATTAAATGTGCTTATGCTGATTACATGAATGTATTGGTGGTTGGTGATGGTACAGCCAACCATTCTTTTGGCGCATTTGAATTTATCTGGGGCTTGGGTTATCAGATAGGGCTGTGATTTTTTATGAAAGGAAAAACTCATGACTAAACTTTCAGTCAACATCAACAAGTTTGCAACATTGCGCAATGCCCGCGGCGGAAACTTACCCGACATTTTAAAAGCTGCAAAAGATTGTGAGCGATTTGGTGCCGATGGAATTACGGTTCATCCCCGCCCCGATGAAAGACACATTCGCTATCAGGATGTATTGGATTTGAAAGACGCGGTAACTACTGAATTCAACATTGAAGGTTTTCCCAATCAAAAATTTGTTGATTTGGTTTTAAAAGTAAAGCCAACTCAATGCACTTTGGTGCCTGATGCAGTTGATGTAATCACGAGCAATCAAGGTTGGAATACCATTGATCAAAAATCTTTTTTAACTGAAGTTGTTAAGCAACTTAAAGATGCCGGCATTCGAGTTTCATTATTTGTTGATCCCATTGTGGCGCAAGTTGAAGGCGCAAAAATGGTTGGAGCTAACAGAATTGAATTTTACACTGGTCCATATGCCGAAGAATTTCACCTCGCCTGCCTTTCGGCAGGATCCAATAAAAACAAAGCAATTGAAAAATATATTGCTGCTTCAAAAGTTGCTGATGCAATTGGAATTGAAATTAATGCCGGTCACGATTTGAATTTAAATAACCTTAGATACTTCAAACAAAATATTCCTTCACTAAAAGAAGTTTCTATAGGGCATGCATTGGTATGTGATGCAATTTATTTGGGATTAGAAAACACCATTCAACTTTATAAAAGGCAGCTACTAGTTGAGGCATAAAAAAATCCTTCTGCAAAAAACAGAAGGATATAAATATTTGAAATCAGGTTAAACTATTTTGCCGGTTCAGCAGTAACTTCAACAGCATCAGCGATCAGGTTCATGCGCTTCTCTTTAATGCGGGCTTTCTTGCCGGTTAAATCTCTCAGGTAATAAATTCTAGCTCTGCGAACTTTACCGTGTTTGTTAAGTTCAACACTATCAATGCTGGGTGAATTCATTGGAAATACTCTTTCAACACCCACACCATTAGAAATTTTGCGAACAGTAAAAGTTTTGGTTGATCCATCTCCTTTAATCTGTATTACTTCACCTTTATATGCCTGAATACGATCCTTGTTTCCTTCAGTAATTTTATAGTTTACAGTAATGTTATCACCTGCTTTAAAATCAGGCAGTGCCTTTTTAACTGTTACCTGTTGGTGGAAAAATTTTATTGCGTCCATATACTTCTTTTTTAAGAGGGTCGCAAAGATATACCAATCACTCAATTAAGCAAATGTGAAATTTTGCGAATTGAAAATGGATAATTGAAAATTGCTCCAAAGGAGTCCCTTCGGGAAAAATTGGATGTGGTTAAAACGAAAATTGGTGAATTTTTAACTTAATCTGCGTTTTCAAGGTCTTTAAATCCTGAATTTTCTCTTGCACAAGACGATCAACTATTCTGTTCAAAACTATTTTTTCTTCCTTTCATAAATTATTGAATCAATCGAACCTACATTTGCACCGGGCAAGCCTTCTACGACCAGCTCCTGTTGAACTCCCCCAGGGTCGGAAGGCAGCAAGGGTAGATGGTTGTAGCGGTGCGATAGAAGTAACTTGCCCACTTTTTTTGG
>JBKJNS010000201.1:0-4546 GCA_046593455.1 Chitinophagales bacterium
AAAAGGTGGTGCACCAATACACCACCTATCTTAACTCAACCAAAAAAATAAAATACCCCCTACTAACTAAAAACCATCTTTTAATAAACAAGCTTTGTCACTTGCGAATTATTATTTCCTTTCACCTCAACCAAATAAATTCCATTGTGCAGAAGATCGATATTAAAAATATTTTCACCTGCATTCAATTGCAATTCGCGTTGTTGCAATACCTGACCGATATCACTGTAAACGGAAAGTTTAGCTACTTCACTTTGTAAAGAATTGAGATGGACTTCCCAGCCATTCGCTATCCTGACATAACGAATGCTGTAGTTGTCTTTTGAAGAAGAAGCTGCAAATTCACGTGCGCAGTCTCCGTATTTTAATTCCAGTGTATTTCCTTCCTTATCAACTGTTAAACCTGTGAGTGTAATAGTAGCGCCCGAATAAATAAATGTACCACTTTGTAAAACACTTCCATCACTTGCCGTATTTGACCATGAAATATTTTCATTTACATCGGGTTTAAATTGTTGAATTCTCCTGAGCGTAACGTCGGTTACCCCTTCATTTTTTTGATCAGCATCAAGAATTCCACCTGCATAAAAATCTTTTACAAAAAGATGAACTGAATAATCACAACTCTGATCATTTACATTATCCCAACCCATAAATCCATTGATAGCACCATAAGATTCTCCCTCTTTCTTTTTTCCTGTACCAGGATCCTGATTGATGGTGCAATTGCTGAATGCAGGGAATGAAAGGTTGCAGGAATATTTTGTAAAGTCGGGCATGGTTTCACTATCAAGAAATAATGCTTTTGATCCATCATGTTCGCGACCATCCCAAAACATTACGCCACCCTGCTTACTAATCTGAACCGTATCGAAAAAACCGGGTTTATCTTTCCAACCAATTGTGTTATCCTTTCTGCCATGTACAGTATAAATCGGTGGTAAAGAGTGATCGCTATTATTAACCAGCAAGTACTTGTTATTCATTGCATCAAAAATTCTCATTTGAGATTGCGTTGCAGGATTTAATAAATCACTATAAAGATTAGATCCCTCTGATCCCCACATTGGTTCATGACTTCCGTCCCCGCTCTCTAATCTTGCGGGTGAAACAATCGAATAAACAGTTGCAATTTTATCGGGGATAAGGTTCGCAGTAAGTAATACTCCATATCCGCCGGCAGATACGCCTACGAGATATACTTTGTTTGAATCTGCATTCGGCAGATATTTTCGGGCCCAATTAATTGAATAGATCAATCTTGTTTGAGTATAGGCTTTTACAACTCCTGTTGTTGGAACCGAATTGTCTTTGCTATACATATCGTAGTTTTCATGATAGCCAACCCATGATGTGCCCTTTCCCGCATCAGTGCCATAACCATCAGGATATGGTGTCCAATCATCCATTCCCATTATGTAACAATCAGTAACATCAGCAAACGCATCTAATCCGTTTCCAACAACTGAGTTGCCTTCAAGCCCTTCATAAAAAACATAAATGGGAGCTTGAGAATCTGTATTTCCCCTCTTAACAAGGTAAAAGTTATAGCCGTATGATCCGCAATTATTAAATGCAGGCTGAGTTATAACATCTTGATTGTTGCCAAACTGAACATACATAAAAGCTACCTCGCCACTATTCCAGGTTACCGTATCCTGCAATACAGGTTGCGGGTTAGAAATATATTCCTCGCACCCTGCATACGTAACATTTTTATTGACCTTAAAATATAAATCCTCGGCTCCGGTTTCCAAATCTGTTATTGTAACTGCATAATAAAATGTTGCTTCCTCATTACAAGTAACTACATAGATTCCAACATCGGCACTAAAATAATAACCGTCTTCATCCCATTTATAATAGATTGGCGTTTGGCTGATTCTTGACCTTCGCATATTTTTTGAAGAACTGTCTCTTACACTTCCAATGTAATTTTCAGGAGTGAATTGTGATGAGGATGTAAACTGAGTTTTACTTCTATACACATTGTATTTTAGATTGGTAACTTGAGGAGAATTCCAAGCCAGGCAAACTTGCCCGTTCTTGTAACTTGCTTTCAATTGAGTTACGTTATAGGCCGAAGTTTCGAACCATATCATTTGAAAGAGCGCTATAATTATCATCCTTAATAGCGGTGGTGTTTTTTTGAGTTGAGTTTTCATATAAAATTGTTTTGGGTGTTTGAATCATTGCGATAAAAAAGTCGCGACGATTAAATCGCGACTAAAAAATGATTGTGAGGTCTTGTACTTGCTTGCCCGAATGAATGTTGTAATGCGATGTACACACACATCGATGTTAATGTGTCCTCAAAAGGATTATCAACAAAAACGATTTGGATAACCTTGCTTAATTGAAGAAATTATTATTGTGGAATTAAATAGAAATCAGTGTGAAGCAAAAAGTTTTTTGCTCAATGAAAAACCACTTCCGCGAAGCGAAATAATATAGATGCCTGTGTTGAGTTGAGGAAGTTGAGATTGGTAATCACCTGATTTGCCCGAAATAATTTTGTTAAGTACGGTTTCGCCTATAATGTTTACAACACTTAGGGAAACTACCTCATCGGGTAAATTTTTTATTGAAACAAAAAAAACTGATCCTTCATTTTGAATAATAATTTCTGGTAATGAAGTCTCAGAAATTTCATCATCGCCTTCTTTTGCGCAATTTGAAATTTTAATATCTAACCGGGTTCCCGATTTGTTAATCTGAACTCCCGGTATCGTAATTAATCCACCATTATATACGAAGGATCCATTTTGAATTTTTGTATTCAAAGAATCGAAGTTGTTCCACTTAATAGTTTCACCAATTGAAGGATGAAAATTTTGTGATCGCCGAATAGTTACATCTGCAAAACAAGTTGTGTATTGCTGGGCATCTGCTACTCCACCAACGTAAAGCGTTTTGATTTTAGTTCGGTAGGTAATATTGCAAGTTTGATCAGTCACATTGTCTTTAGTGTAATCAAGATAACCATTAATAGCGCCATAAGGTGCACCATTGTTTTGTGATCCATCTCCAATATCCTGGTTGATGGTGCAATTTGAAAATGCCGGGTAAGAAGTGTTGTTAGAATACGAATACCAATTAGGCATGGTTTCACTATCATTAAAATTTTGCCCTGTGCCATCATGAACCCGTTGATCCCAGAAAAATTTTCCTCCAATGTGATTGTTATCTATTGAATCGGAAAATGAAACTGTGTAAGTTGTCCATGGAATGGTTGGATCATTTTTACCATACACACAAAATATAAGCGGCATGCTTTGATTTTTGTTGATCGAAAACATTTCACCCGTATCGAACAAATCAAAGGTTGGAAGAGCAACTCCAGTTTCAGGATTCAAAATATCAGAATTAAGATTGGTAAGCGAGGTTCCCCACATTTGTTCAGGCTGTGTATCGTTATTATCAATCGTAATTATTTTAAAATCGCCCACCACGCAATAAGCTGCTGCGATTTTATCGGGAATAATGTTAGCAGTAAGATAGGCACCCATTGCTCCGGCAGAAATACCAACTACATAAACTTTATTTGAATCACAGTCGCTAAATTTTCTTGCCCAAAGAATGCTCTGTATGTATCTTTTCTGCGAATACATTTTTACAACCCCGGTGGTGGGTATTAAATTATTTACATTGTAGAAATCATAGTTCTCATGATAGCCGGTCCAAAAAGTATTTTCACCTGTACTGTTTCCGTTTGGAGTTGGAAGCCAGTCATCAAAACCAAGGATGTAACAGTTGGTAACATTTTTAAATGAATCAATTCCGTTACCCGTTAACGAGTTCACTTGAAGCCCTTCATAAAAAGCAAAAATGGGATAAGTAGCGGCGTTGCCTCTCTTGATGAGGTAGAAATTAAACCCGTAAGAACCCTGTGAGCACATTGCCGGAAAGTTTGGTGCATCCACATTATTTACAAACCAAGTATAATAAAGTACTTGTTCATCATTGCCCCACGTCACCGAATCCTGCAATACCGGTTGCGGATTGGCAACAGATTCTGCAATTGCAGTTTTCAAACTATTCTTTCCATCATTAATTTTTTTTGTCTCAACATTATTGCTGAGTTTGGTAACAGTTACGCAGTAGAAATAAGCTTGATTATCGAGACACGTAAAAACATAAAGCCCTTTATTAGCGGCCATAGTTGTACCGGCATTATCGGTTTTAAAATATCGTTGCCCGCCTAAAATTTGTGAGAGGCGAAAATTTTTACATGATGAGTCTCTAACATTTCCTATCAGTGTTGTGCTATTGAGTTGCGAGGTGGAACTAAATTTTGTTGTGCTTCTGTAAACATTGTATTTTAAATTGGTTGAAGCCGACGTAGTCCATTTTAAAAAAACCTGACCATTGCTGTAAGTTGCTTTTAGGTTAGTAACCACATAAGCAGAAGTAGGAGAAACATTTTGGAAAAAGAAAAATACTACGATAAGAAGTTTGGAGAATGTTTTCATTTTGAAAAAATATTATTTAATGCTAACTATCAATCTTCCAAGCTACACCGAATAAGTCATTTTTTTTTGCTTGC
>JBKJNS010000296.1:0-3861 GCA_046593455.1 Chitinophagales bacterium
CAAAAAAATATCTGGCAATCAAAGAAAAACTTACACCACTGCAAGCACGGCAGTTTGAGGTGATTCTTTTTAATGCGGGAAATAATCCCGAAGCGGCAGGCAACATTGTTGACCGAAGAATAAAAGCCACCAATGCACAATCATCAATGCTCTATGGTTTTAAATACACGCTCAATGGAAAGTCAACTACAACAGGAGACCTTGATGACATTCTTCAAAACTCCACCGACCTCAATGCAAGATTAAAAGCATGGGAAGCAAGTAAAGAAGTTGGCAAAACTTTGAAGGTGGGTTTAGATTCTTTGCAACAACTCCGCAATGCAAGTGTGACTCCGCTTGGTTACAAAAATTTCTTCGACTATCAAGCTGCTGAATATGGAATGAGTGAAGATGAAATTATCGCTCTCACGCATCAGTTTATTACAGAGGTGTGGCCCATGTATCGCGAGTTGCATACATGGGCTCGCTATACGCTTGCAGAAAAATACAAACAACCGGTGCCTGAATATATTCCTGCGCAGTGGTTGCCAAACCGATGGGGACAAGAGTGGGCAGCATTAGTAGATGTTAAAGGATTGAACATTGATTCGGTTTTAAAATCACATGGCGCCGAATGGATTGCACATGAGAGTGAAAAGTTTTATGAGAGTATTGGTTTTGATTCATTGCCCGAATCGTTCTGGCAAAACTCAAGTTTGTATCCTGTGTCTGCCGATTCATCCTATACCAAAAACAATCACGCAAGCGCATGGCATATTGATTTGGCGAATGATGTTCGTTCATTGATGAGCATTACACCCACTACAGATTATTGGAGCACCTCATTGCACGAACTCGGTCACATCTATTATTACATGAGTTATTCGAATCCCGATGTTCCAATTATTCTTCGCGGTGGTGCCAATCGCGGTTATCACGAAGCGTTTGGTACTATGATGGGTTTGGCTTCATTGCAAAAACCATTTTTGGAAGGATTAAAAATGATACCTGCCAATACTGTTACTGATGATACCATGCAGTTGCTAAATGAAGCATTGAAGTATATCGTGCACATTCCATGGGGAAGCGGTGTAATGACGGAGTTTGAATATGATCTCTACGCGAAAAAAATTCCCGAGAGTGAATACAATAAAACATGGTGGGCTTTGGTAAAGAAGTATCAGGGAATTGTTCCGCCAACTGATAGGGGAGAAGAATACTGTGATGCAGCAACCAAGACACACATCAACGATGATCCTGCGCAATACTATGATTATTCGATTGCAAATATTTTACTGTTTCAGTTCCATGGCTACATCGCTAAAAATATTTTAAAGCAAGACCCGCATGCAACAAATTACTGGGGCAATAAAGAAGTAGGTGATTTTTTAAAGAAGGTAATGAAACCCGGTGCAAGCGTTGATTGGCGCGATCATTTGAAAGCAAGCATTGGCAGTGATATGAGTGCCCAACCAATGGTAGATTATTTTGCTCCGCTCATGGGATATTTGAAAAGGGTGAATGCAGGAAGAACTTATACATTGCCCGAGCAACCTGAGTTTTAATTTCACTAAATTATTTTTTCAATCAAACCCTTAAATAAAGTCTTCATGAAAAAAATCAGTTCATTAATAATTCTCATTTGCTTAACAGTAATTGCATTTGCGCAAAACGGAGTGCAGGAATTTACTGAATCGGGAACCTTTATTGTTCCAGCCGGAGTAACTTCTTTAACTATCGAAGTAGTTGGAGCCGGCGGTTCGGGTGGTGGCAATGGTGCCGGCGGTGGTGGCGGCGGTGGTTACGCAACCGGTGTTTATACGGTTCAGCCATTACAACAATTACTCGTTACAGTTGGTGTTGGCGGCGGCGCACAAAACACAGGAACAACAAGTGTAGGTAATTTAATTAAGGCTACAGGTGGTGCCGTCGGATCCACTGTTCCAAATCCAAATATTGGTGGCGGAGGCAATGGCGGAAAAGGTAGCGGCGGCACTATCAGCAACTACAGTGGTGGCAAAGGCGGCGGCGGATACTATACTTATTTTGGTGGCGGTGGTGCGGGTGCGGCAGGTGTAAATGGTGACGGAGAAAATGGTGGAAATACCATTGTTTGGGACGGACAGAATTGTTTAACTCCCGGAGGCGCGGGCGGATTAAGTGGTGGTGAACCCGGTGGTAATGGCGGAAAAGGTGCAGGATTTATTGATGATTTTTGCAGTGTAAGCGATCCATCACAAGGTGGTTTTAATTATGGTGGCGGCGGCGGTGGTGCAAACGGAAATGGCGGCGCTGCAGGAAATGGAGCCGGTGGATATTGCCTAATCACTTGGGATTACGCTACTGGCTTAGAGGCAGTTACAAGTAATGCTGCGTCTGTTGTACAAGCAAATATTTTTACCGACTTCATTCAAATCAATAAGAACGCAAAGGTCACAAGTTACCAATTAGCAGATGCCGTTGGCCATTTGATTTGGGAAGGAAGTGCAATTGAGTCACAAAACTTTTCGGCGCTAAGCAGTGGCGTTTATTTTTTAAGAGTTGCACAGGAAAGTTCTTTTCAAACAATTAAACTCATTAAAGAATAACTTCAGTTTTCAAGAACAATAAACTTTAGATTTGCATCATTAAAATATTTTACAAATGAAAAAAGTATTGACTTGGGGCGCAGTAATACTGGTAGTAATTCTTTCATTTCTTATTTACTGGAATTACTTTAACACTTACAGCGAAGGCAACCGATCAGGCATTTTACAGAAGTTTTCGAAGAAGGGAAACGTCTTTAAAACTTATGAAGGCGAACTGATCATGAGCAGTATCGCCAGCACCAGCAACGTTACTATTGCTTCTGAAAAATTTCTTTTCTCTGTAAAGAATGATAGCATCGCAAAAACGATGTTTGAGCTGGAAGGAAAACACGTTACGCTGCATTATCATCAAATGCGCAAGCATCTGCCATGGAATGGTGAAACAGATTATTACATTGATGCTGTGAGGATCGATGACTCAAAGAAATAGCACAATTTGTTTCGGGCAAATGAATTAAAACAGAAACTCATCCAATTCTCTTCTGTCTTTTTTAGTAGGTCTGCCCTCACCACGATTGCGGTAAGCATGTGTTTCTATGGAATGAATTTTTATTTTTTCCAATTCATCTATCGGAGTTTGATTCATACAATATTCTGCAACCAGTTTTGCAGGCAATCTGTTTTCTGTTAATTGTAAAACCTGGTATTGTAAAGTGAAAGCACCATTGCGAATGGTAATTACATCACCCGCTTTAATATTCCTCGAAGCTTTTACCGCTTGATCTGCAATCTTGATTTTTCCTTTCTCACAATTCTCTGCGGCAATGGAGCGGCTTTTAAAAATACGCACTGCCCACAACCATTTATCAATTCGTGTTTTCTCAAGAGCGATTTTCATTCAATAGTTTCTTTCACTTCGGGGTTACAAAATATAATTAATAATTAAGAGAATTAAAATTTTAAAACCCCTAACCCCTTCGGGAATGGGTTAGGGGTAATTTATCTGAATCAGAATTAACAGAATAAAAGAATGCACCTAATTATTTTTTTCATTCTTCTTATTCTATAATCCTGAAAATCCTGATTCAGACAAGAGTAAAAATGTAAGAACCAAGATTTATAGGATTAAAAGATTAAAAACAAATCCTAAAATCCTAATAATCCTATGAATCTTAGTTCAGACAACATTAAAATTTTAAAACCCCTAACCCCTAAAGGGGGAACCGACAATTCGACTATTTCCGTTTTTTGTTCCCCTTCATGGGTCAGGGGTAAAATGTAAGAACCAAGTTTCATAGGATAAAAGGATTACCAACGAATCCTAAAATCCTACCAATCCTATAAATCCTGGTTC
>JBKJNS010000335.1:0-7614 GCA_046593455.1 Chitinophagales bacterium
CATCTTCTCAAATTATACTTGCTCACCGAAATGAAAAAGGAGATATAGATTACTTATCTTCTATTGCAGAAAATATTGCTGAGCAATTGCATGCAGAGCAAACACTTATTGAAAGCAAGGAGCGGTTAAGATATTTTATGGAAGAAAGTCTTGAAGCAATTATTATTCAGCAAGACGGAATTATAATTGATTTCAATACCGCTTCTTATAAAATGTTTGGATACAGTGCTGATGAAATGAATGGGAAAAGTATGCTGAGATTTTATGACACTTCATTCCATAAAGAACTTAAAGACCGGATATTAAAAAATGAAATTATTGAAGATGAATGGATCGGTGTAAAAAAGGATGGTTCGCGTTTCGACATTGAAGTCTATTCACGACCCCACATTTATAAAGGTAAAGATGTAAGAGTGGTGAGTATTCTCGACATCTCTGCTCGAAAAAAAACTGAGCGTGCATTAACAAGCAGTGAATTACTGCTCAACACTGCAGTTGAAGGAACCAATGTTGGAATTTGGGAATGGAATCTTGTTACCAATGAAGTTATTTTTAATCATGTTAAAAAAAGAATTTGCGGATACACCGATCAAACTTCTCCAAAATATTTTGATCAATGGGCTGCAACAATTTATGATGATGACAGAGAGCAGTTCTTGAATAAATTGAAAGCGCACCTCTACCAAAACAGTCCGCTTTTTCATTCGGTATACAGGGTTCTGCATGCCAACGGTAATTGGATTTTTTTGGAAACAAAAGGTAAGTTAGTAAGAGATGAAAATAATTTACCCGTAAGACTTGTTGGTACATCAGTTGACATAACTGAACGCCAGCAAATGGAAAATGATTTGCGGCAAAGCAAAGCTCAACTTACTGCTCTCATTGAAAATCGTATTGAAGCAATCTGGTCAGTCGATCTTGAAAAAAAAGTGGTGAATTTTAATAAACCATTCTTCACAGTTTATAAGCTTCTTTATGATTTTGAATTAAAGAAGGGAGATATAATTACTGCAGCATTGAGCCATGATGAATCAAAAAAATGGGTTGCCCGATACGAAGAATGTTTAGCCGGAAAATCTCTGCAATTTATTGAAGAGTATTTAATTAACAACAAGCGATCTTTTGTTGAGTTTAGCGCAAACCCAATTCGACTAAGTGATGAAACAATTATAGGAGTTTCAGTAATGGGGCGCGATGTTTCTCAACAAATTGAATTCGAGCAATCACTAAAGAAGGCAAAGGAATTTGCTGAAGAAGCAAGCCAAACAAAGAGTCAGTTTCTGGCAAACATCAGCCACGAAATAAGAACGCCTATGAACGGCATCATGGGATTTACTGATCTGTTACTTCAATCAAAGTTGAATGAAAAGCAGCGTGATTATCTTGAGATTGTCAGATATTCCGGTGATTCACTGCTGGTACTTATCAATGATTTGCTCGACATCTCTAAAATCGAATCTGGAAAAATTATTCTTGCAAGCAATCCATTTGATTTAAGAAAATTACTCAGAGACATTATTCGTTCCTTTAAAGCAAAAGCAGATTCGCAGCAACTAAAGATAAGCAGTAAGGTTGATGTGTCGGTTCCGAAGATATTAATTGGTGATCAGCAGCGCCTTCAGCAAATTTTTGTTAACCTATTAGGCAATGCAATAAAGTTTTCGCGAAATGGAGCAGTGAAAGTGAACATAAAGCTTAATGAAATTTCTGAGAACAAAGCAAAACTTTATATTGAAATTGAAGATCAGGGAATAGGAATTCCGGTTGATAAGTATGAAAGTATTTTTGAAGCTTTCAATCAATTGGGTGATCCTTATACTTCTAAATTCGGTGGCACCGGCCTCGGCCTTAGTATTGCACGCCGCTTGGTGAATCTGATGGATGGCGAGATTGGTGTTAGGAGTGAACCCGGAAAAGGAAGCGTTTTCTTTTTCACTGTAAGTTTTAAAATCTCTTAAACATTTTTTGATTTTGCAATTAGCAAAGGCGTAAATTCGCTACGTAAAACTTTAGGGGTGTCTCCAATTCATCGGGGTACTGAGAACAAACCCTCAAAACCTGCACAGGGTAATACCTGCGAAGGGAAAAGCGAAAAGTCCCGCCTCTTAAGTTTCATAATTATTTTTTGTTTTACATAATTGCGTAATTGAAATTATGAAATTGAAAGTAAACAACGAGCTAATGGAATTTAACGAAGAGTTAAGTCTTCAGGCATTACTTCAAAAATTATTATTGATTCAAAAGAATGGAATTGCAGTCGCTGTAAATGCTTCAGTAGTTTCAAAAAGAAACTGGAATCAATTTTTACTCAATGAAAATGATGATGTTATTATTATTGAAGCAGCACAGGGAGGGTAAAGATTTCGGATTGCGGATTTTTGATTTCGTATTTTCTTTTTAGCAGAACTAATTGAATGAAAGACAAATAATAAATAAAGTGAACCTATAAATTTTTTGAAATGAAAGATCATAATAAACTTCCTTCAGCAACAACAATTACAAGAACACCTTTTCCAAAATCAAAAAAGATTTTTGTGAAAGGAAAGATTCACGACATCCATGTTGCCATGCGTGAAATTGAAACTGATGATGTGGTTGAAATAAAAAACGGTACCATTAAGAAAGAGAAAATGAAGATTACGGTTTATGATACGAGTGGCGCATACACCGATCCAAATTCAACAGTGAATGTGCATGAGGGATTAAATCCGCTTCGCCGTGAGTGGATATTGAAGCGCGGAGATGTGGATGAACTAAAAAACTTTTCATCCCAATATTCAAATGAGAGATTATCAAATTCTGCATTAAGCGAAATTCATTTCAAAAATATTCACAAGCCATTGCGTGCAAAAGCAGGAATGAATGTTTCGCAAATGCATTATGCGCGCAAAGGAATTATTACACCCGAAATGGAATATATCGCCATTCGTGAAAACCAACGCCATCATGAATTGAGTGATTACTATGGTGAGTTGCTTAAGCAACATAACGGTGAAAGTTTTGGTGCTTTGTGTGGTGGGGTTCTCCCCCTTTCGGGGGGAGTTAGAGGGGGGCTTACACCTGAGTTTGTTCGCGATGAAGTGGCGCGTGGTCGCGCCATTATTCCCTCCAACATCAATCACCCCGAAAGTGAACCCATGATCATTGGCAGAAATTTTTTAGTGAAGATCAATGCAAACATCGGTAACAGCGCTGTTACTTCTTCAATAGAAGAAGAAGTGGAGAAAGCAGTTTGGGCTTGCCGCTGGGGCGCCGATACTATTATGGATCTTTCTACAGGAAAAAATATTCATGAAACTCGCGAGTGGATAATTCGCAATTCATCTGTTCCCATTGGTACAGTTCCTATTTATCAGGCGCTTGAAAAAGTTGGAGGCGTTGCAGAAGATTTAACATGGGAAATTTATCGCGATACATTAATTGAACAAGCCGAGCAAGGCGTTGATTATTTTACTGTGCATGCAGGCGTGTTGCTCAGCTACATTCACCTCACTGCAAAACGTGTTACAGGTATTGTTAGCAGAGGCGGTAGCATTATGGCGAAGTGGTGTTTATCACATCATAAAGAAAGTTTTCTCTATACGCACTTCGAAGAAATCTGCGACATCATGAAAGCGTATGATGTTGCATTTTCTCTCGGCGATGGTTTGCGCCCGGGAAGTATTGCCGATGCAAATGATGAGGCGCAGTTCGCCGAATTAAAAACTTTAGGTGAGCTAACAAAAATTGCATGGAAGCATGATGTGCAAACAATGATTGAAGGCCCTGGTCACGTGCCAATGCAAATGATTAAAGTGAACATGGAAAAACAGTTGGAAGAATGTAGTGAAGCTCCATTCTATACACTTGGTCCGCTCACAACTGATATTGCTCCGGGTTACGATCACATTACTTCTGCAATAGGTGCTGCAATGATTGGCTGGTATGGTTGCGCAATGTTATGCTATGTAACTCCAAAAGAACATTTAGGTCTGCCTAATAAAAAAGATGTGAAGGATGGAGTGATCGCATACAAGATTGCGGCGCATGCTGCTGATCTTGCAAAGGGCCACCCTGGTGCGCAACTGCGTGATAATATGTTGAGCAAAGCAAGATTTGATTTCAGGTGGGAAGATCAATTCAATCTTTCACTCGACCCTAATACTGCAAAAGAATTTCATGATGAAACATTACCTGCCGATGGAGCAAAAGTTGCGCATTTCTGCAGCATGTGCGGGCCAAAATTTTGTAGCATGAAAATTACGCAGGAGGTTCGCGACTATGCAAGCAAGATGCATGTTGCGGTTGATGAAGTAATTGATTTGGGATTAGAAGAAAAAGCAAAAGAGTTTACAGAAGCAGGAGGGGAGATTTATGTCAAACAGTAATTCAAATAATGAAATGAAACTGATTGTTATCTCAAGCCCTGAGAATTTTGAAGGGGAGATCAAAATTGTGCACGAGCTTTTTGAAGAAGGGCTAGAATATTTTCATTTGCGCAAACCAAAATTTTCTACCGAGCAATTGCGGCACTACTTGGATCGCATCAATAAAAAATATCGCGACAGAATCATCATTCATTCGCATCATGAATTGTGTATTGGGTACAAGCTGCGTGGTATTCATTTAACAAGAAAGCATTTGAAGAAGAATTTTATTGAATCATGGTTTCGCATGAACTACATAAAACTCAGGAGACCGGGTGTAGTAGTAACAGCAGGCATGCATACCATAGGTTCGTTGAAAAGAAAAAATCCCGGTTACAATTATATTTTTCTGAGCCCTGTATTCAACAGCATTTCTAAAATTGGTTATCGCAGCACCTTCAATGAAGAGTCGCTGAAAGAAGGTTTGTTGAAATCAAATTATGAAGCCATTGCAATGGGCGGTGTTGATGAAGATAAAATTGAAAAGGCAAGAGATTTTGGTTTTGATGGCGTTGCAATACTCGGTGCTCTCTGGAAGTCAAATGAAGTTGTAGCAAAATTTAAACGCATTCAAAAGTTATGCAAAGCAAGCGACCTTACGCATTAACCATAGCAGGTTTTGATCCCAGCGGCGGCGCAGGTGTGCTTGCCGATGCAAAAACATTTGAGCAATTAAATGTTTTTGGTCTTGCTGCATGCACTGCCATTACGCTGCAAACAGAAAATGAATTCAAAGGCGTATCATGGATTCCGCTGCATCAAATTGAATTGCAGATTGAAACCTTACTTGCAAAGTATGATGTAGCATTTGCAAAAATCGGGTTGATACAGAATTTAGAAACACTCAATGAGTTGTTGATTTTTTTGGAAAGAAAATTCCCATCGCTTAAAATTATTTGGGATCCCATTTTAAAATCTTCTTCCGGTTTTAGTTTTCACAATCACTTTGATGAAGCATTGTTATTTGACATTCTTTCAAAAATATTTTTGATAACTCCCAATGCAACAGAAGCAAACTTGTTGATGCAAAGTGAAGATGCAATGCATGCAGCAAGGCAGTTGAACCGGTTCTGCAATGTGTTTTTAAAAAGTTATGCGAAGGGAAATCAACATGTAGATATTTTATTGGAGAACGGACATGAAAAAATATTTACAACCAAATATATTTTGGAACATGAAAAACATGGCTCAGGTTGTGTTTTATCTGCTGCTATTACAGCGATGCTTTCAAAGGGAGTTTCATTGAGCGATGCTTGTGCAACGGCAAAAGATTATTCATTTCAATTTCTAAACAGTGAAGAAGGCTTGCTTGGAATGCACCGTGAAATAAAATTATTGCAACATGCGTAAATCAATTTCAAAACTTCATTACCTCACACAAGACCTTGAATCTATTTCGCATCAGGAGCAAGTGAGAATTGCCTGTGAAGCAGGGGTGAAGTGGATTCAACTGCGAGTGAAGAATAAAAATTTTGATGAATGGAAAAGAATTGCTCTTGAAGTAAAAGTAATCACTGAAAAATTTGATTGCACACTCATCATCAATGACAATGTTGCTATTGCTAATGAAAGTGATGCTGATGGTGTTCATCTCGGTCAGCAGGATTTGAATTGGAAGGAAGCAAGAAATATTTTGGGTGATAAAAAGATCATTGGTTTTTCGACCCATACAATTGAAGAATTAAATGCTGCAAAAAATTATGATGTTGAATATTTTGGATTAGGCCCATTTCGTTTTACTACAACAAAAGAAAATTTGAATCCTGTTTTAGGATTAGAACAAACCACAGAAATTATTTCGCTTGCAAAAGCAACAGGTATTCTGCAACCAATAATTATAATAGGAGGAATACAATTAGCTGATGTTGATGAATTGATGAAAGCAGGTGCAGATGGAGTCGCAGTTTCATCAGCAATCAATCTTTCTTTGGAACCTAAAATAGCAGCGCAGCAATTTCTTCGGCAACTTGAAACCTACAACTCACCTGCCCCGCTTTTTGCGGGGAAACCCGAAACTGTTTCATCATGAAAGACCTCATCATTTCCAACAAAACATTTCAATCAAGATTATTTCTTGGTACAGGAAAATTTTCTTCGATTCAAAAAATGTCTGAAGCAGTTGATGCATCAGCTACACAGATGGTGACTGTTGCAATGAAACGCGTTGATGTTTCTAAAAAGGAAGGTGATTTGGGTTGGTTTCTAAAATCAAAATCACTTCAATTGTTGCCAAATACCAGCGGTGCACGAACTGCAAAAGAAGCAATTCTTGCTGCGCAATTAGGAAGAGAAGCATTGGAAACAAATTGGTTGAAGTTGGAGATTCACCCCGATCCGCGCTACTTACTTCCCGATCCAATTGAAACATTAGAAGCAGCAGAAGCATTGGTAAAGCAAGGATTTATTGTGTTGCCATACATCAATGCCGATCCTGTTTTGTGCAAGCGATTGGAAGATGTTGGCGTAGCAGCCGTGATGCCGCTTGGTTCACCAATTGGTTCAAACAAAGGGTTGCAAACTAGGAGCATGTTGGAAATAATTATTCGCGAAAGCAAAATTCCTGTGATTGTTGATGCAGGAATTGGTGCGCCGTCACATGCAGCATTTGCAATGGAATTAGGAGCCGATGCTGTGTTGGTAAACACCGCAATTGCAGTTGCAGGCGACCCTGTTGCAATGGCCGCTGCATTCAGGATGGCAGTGATAGCAGGGAGAATTGCTTTTGAATCTAAGCTTGGATTTGTTTCGGAGTTTGCAGAAGCCAGCAGTCCGCTTACTTCATTTCTTGAAATTTAATTTTCATGCAGAGAGAGAAAAAATAAAATTCACGTAAATGCTCAAAGAAAACTAAGAATGATTTTTTATTTATTGAAGAAATGAAATCAAGAATGATTTTCAATCCAACAATTTAACCATACAACCATTTAGCAATTTTTAAAGATGGACTTCAGAGAAATATTTGATCAATACAATTGGAATCAAGTTGCTGAAAAAATATATTCAGCAACTGATACTGATGTATTGATTGCATTGGAAAAAGAAGGAAGAGGAACTCCCGAAGATTTTCTTGCATTGATTTCTCCTGCTGCTGAAAAATATTTAGAACCAATAGCGCAGCTAAGTCATCAGCTTACACAAAAGCGTTTTGGCAATGTGATGCAGATGTATATTCCAATGTATGTTTCAAATGAATGTCAGAACATTTGTA
>JBKJNS010000392.1:0-17458 GCA_046593455.1 Chitinophagales bacterium
AGAAGAATGGATAAAGAAAGAAAGAACACGACTGATGAATAAAATGTTGCAGGCAAAACAGAATGGGGATACTGCTATAAAACCTGCTGTTTTTTACAACAGAGCATGGGATTGCGATTCAATGACTGATGGACATGATGTAGGAAAGAAAAAATAAATCGAAAGAATCAATTAATAATTCAGAAAAAATTTAAAGATGAAAAAAATACTTCTTCCCTTACTTTTAACTTTTGTTACCTGTAATTTATTTGCTCAAAGAATTGTTCCTGCACCGGCGCAGAGCAAACCAATTATTATTCGTGGCGGCACGGTGCATGTTGGAAACGGACAAGTGATTGAGAACTGTTCCATTTTAATTCAGGATGGAAAGATTGTTTCACTCACCACTAATGATCCAAATGTTGCCGGTGATTTTATTTCAATCAATGCCAAAGGCAAACAGATTTATCCCGGCATAATTGCACCTAACACACAATTAGGTTTGGTAGAAATTGAAGCCGCGCGAGCTACCAATGATCAATATGAAATAGGAACTTACAATCCCGGTGTAAGAAGTTTGATCGCATACAACACCGATTCAAAAGCAATTCCCACAGTGCGCAGCAATGGAATCTTGATTGCTGAATCGGTTCCGCTTGGTGGAATAATTACAGGCACCTCATCCATTATGCAACTCGATGCATGGAACTGGGAAGATGCTGCTTATAAAAGTGACAACGCAATTCACATGAACTGGCCTTCCTTCTTTTCATATAAACAAGATGACAATGGAGCAATGGTTACTAATAATGCTGACTATGAAAAACAGGTAACTGAGATCAGACAATATTTTTCTCAAACACAATCTTACAATCAGGTTGCAACACATGCCGAGCGCAACATCAACTTCGAAGCAATGAAAGGCGTGTTTGATGGAAGTAAAAAATTAGTGGTGCATTGCGACTATGTAAGAGAGATCATTAATGCTGTTCAGTTTGCAAAAGCAATGAATGTTAAACTTGTGATTATGGGAGGAAGAGATGCTTACATGTGTACCGATATTCTCAAGCAAAATAATGTTGCGGTGATTTTGGGTAATGTTCATTCATTGCCAAACAATGACGATGATGAAGTAAAAATGCCATACCGCACTGCTGACCTTCTCAATAAAGCGGGTGTTACCTATTGCTTAAGCGTTTATGGTTTCTGGCAAACACGTAATCTTCCTTTTATGGCGGGTACCACTACGGTTTATGGAGTAAGTAAAGAAGATGCGTTGAAATCAATCACCTCAAGTACTGCAAAAATTTTGGGCATTGATGATCGCACCGGAACTCTGGAAGCAGGTAAAGATGCAAACATCATTATTTCAAGTGGTGATCTATTAGATATGATGACCAGCAACATCGAGCATGCATTTATTCAGGGAAGAGAAATTGACCTTGACAACTCGCAAAAGCAGCTTTATGAAATTTATAAGAAGAAGTATGCGATCAAGTGATTTCAATTTTCTCAACCGATAATATTTTTTCTCTTTGCGGTTTTGCGCCTTTGCGTGAAATAATTTCTCAATGGCCAAAAACAAAGTCAAACATCTTGAAGAGCTTAAAACATTCAACAATGTTTTTCAGTTAAGAAAAGATTTGAAAGGAAAGTGGAATGAAGTTTTTAAAAACTCAAATCCAATTACACTCGAACTTGCTTGCGGCAAAGGAGAATATTCACTGGCACTTGCAAAAAAATTTCCTTCCAAAAATTTTATTGGAATTGATATCAAAGGTGCGCGCATTTGGCGGGGCGCAAAATCTGCACTCGAAGAAAAGATTGGCAATGTTGTTTTCTTAAGAACTTACATCGACCACATCGAAGAATATTTTGCTGAAGGCGAAGTGGAAGAAATCTGGATCACCTTCCCCGATCCGTACCATGCAAGTGGCAAAGCGAGAAAGAGATTGACCTCAACTTTGTTTCTTCCGCGCTATAAAAAAATTTTAAAACACGGTGGCGTTATACATTTGAAAACAGACGATCTTTTGCTTTATGTATTTACACTTGAAACTTTGCAGGCTGTAAATGCAAATCTTCTTTTTCATACCATTGATTTGTATGCATCAGAACTGCAAGATGAAATTCTTGAAGTAAAAACTTATTATGAAAAGAAACATCTTGCATTGGGCAAAACGATAAAGTATGTGAAGTTTAGCTTTCATTAATTTGAAATCTCTTTCTAAGCCAGCAATAGTTAATTATCAATTGCAAATAATTTCCTTTTTTCAAAAACATAATTTTATATTTATGGTGTTCTTAATTTTCATTTAACCTAAAACACCCATTTATGTTAAAAAATTTCTTACTCGTTCTTTTTGCAATCATAAGTTTGATTGCAATTCTTAATTGTTTTGGAATAGTTAATTGGTTAGATTCACCTCGATCAGTTATTATTCCACCAGTATCAGCAGCGTGTGACGATAGTCACCGCTACAATGGCAGACCGGAACAACATGGAGGTGGTCGACAAGTAACATCAGATACGATGAATCTTTACCTGAATAATTTTCAAGCCACCTGCAGCGATGCAGATTCAACCCAAAGTGTGTTCTTCAGCAAACGTGCCTTTGATAAAATATTTAGTGATGATTCAACATCAAATGGTATTGTTTGTACTTACGGAAGAAGTAATGATGGACATCTTCAAATGGTAATTGTTGGTGGTAAATCTGAATACACTTTACTCGATACAATTGCTGATCCTCCGATTTACTATACTTCACAGACTTATTGCCCTCCAAATTGCAAAATACAACCTCTGTAGCTTCACTTAGGCATGTAATCAAGTTTTTTAATAAGAGCTTGATTTTACATTACGGGTTGCAATGTAATTTTGAATTGGAGTTAACTACGTTGTAAATTTCGCTCATGAGAAATAGGAGCTGTCTTTTTGTTTTATTGTCAGCATTATTCCTTTTTCATGGGAAAAATGTTGTAAGCCAGGGGAATAGAAATAGTTTTACTGAATTCAGTCAATCAATCGTTAAAGACAGTGCTTTCATCAATCGGGCAAATAGAATTGCTGACTCGCTTATAGCTGAAGGAATGTTTGACGATGCATTGAATTACCTTAATGAGTCATTAATCATAAGCAATACAATTGGATTTCCCGAAGGTGAGGCACGTACAAAATATCTTTTAGGGAAGGCATCAATTGCTCAATCAAAGGATGCCAATGGCATGGCATGGATTACTCAAGCTCAAGTTATCTACGATTCAATCAACAATAAAAATGGAATAGCAGATTGTCTTCTTCAATTTGGTGTTGGTTCTTATAGTCAAAAAGATTATAAAAAGGCGCTTTCCTATTTGAATAGAGCGGAAATGATTTATAGCGGAGTATCGAATAAAACCGGTTCAGCAAAATCACTATACCTCGGAGGATTATGCCTCCTTGAAATAAAAAATTATGAAGATGCGAGTCAAAAGTTGCTTGCAGCTGAAAAATTGATGAAGGAAATTGGTGATCAAAAAGGACTCAATGAATGCCATGGTGGATTGGCCGATCTTTATTTGAGAACAAGGCAATATTCAAAATCAAAACAATACTATGAAGAATGTTTGAACTACTTTATTAAACAGGATAATCGGGAAGGGGTGGCATTGGATAAATACGGACTAGGAATGGTTTATCTGAATACAGGTAATCAGGATTTGGCAAAAAAATATTTTCATGAAGCATTTGACGAAAGTAAAACCGGAAAATATTTTCAAGTAATCATAAAGACATCACAAGCTTTGATGTCAGTTTATGAGAGTGAAAATGATTATGCCAATGCATTTCGATTTCAAACTGAATATTATACAGTAAGAGATTCGGTTTACAATATTGAGAATGAACGCAAGATGGCGAACCTGCAATATGATCTTGACCGCTCCATACAGCAATCAGCTATTGAGAGCACCAATCAGAAATTGAGTAAAGAGAAAACTGTTCGTTATTTACTAATCATTGGTGTTGGGTTATTGATTATTCTGGTTGTAATGGCCTATCAGCGTTATCGCTTTAAGCATCGCACTAACATGCAATTGCAAACTACCAATGAAAGTCTCGAACAGGTTTTAAAAGATCTTCGTATAACTCAAAAACAATTGGTGCAATCAGAAAAGTTAGCATCACTGGGTCAACTAACAGCGGGTATTGCGCATGAGTTAAATAACCCCATCAATTTTGTTTCGGGAAATATAAAACCACTTAAGAAAGACATTGAAGAAATTCTTGGTGTTACAAATAAAATGGAGATAATGCTTGCCGATAAGAAATTTGAAAATGAATTCAATCAAATCAAACAACTTAAGGAGTCAATTGACTTTGAAAACACATTGGCTGAAATGAATAAGCTGATGATTGGAATTGAAGAAGGATCAAAGCGAACTGCGCAAATTGTAAAAGGGCTTCGGAATTTTTCAAGAACAGATGAAGAAGAAATGAAAAAATCAAGCATTAATGAAGGCATTGACTCAACTCTTATTTTATTGCAGAATAAATTGAGGCACCAAAATATTGAGGTAATTAAGAGTGAAGGAAATATTCCCATGATCAATTGTTATCCAGGCCAATTGAATCAAGTTTTTATGAACCTGCTTACAAATGCAATTGATGCAATCGGGAGTGATGGGAAAATATTTATATCTACTACAGTTGAAAGAAATCAGCTAAAGATTTCGGTTCGCGACACAGGCAGTGGAATAAATGATGAAGTAAAACAGAAAATTTTTGATCCGTTTTTTACAACCAAAGAAGTAGGTAAAGGAACAGGGCTCGGTCTTTCAATCAGCTATGGAATCATAGAAAAGCACAATGGTACATTGGATCTCAAAAGCGTACAGGGTAAGGGAACCGAATTTGTAATTCTGCTTCCTTTAAGTTGATACAGAATTAAATCTTTATCGGTAATTTCATCGTAGAAAATGTTTTGAATTCAAATCGTTTACATCTTCACTACAATGATTGAAAAGATCGTTGATTTTTTTGTTCCGCATAAAATGCAGGCTAACGCATTGCACTTACGTCGAAGCCGCGTTTCTGTTTGGGTCAACTTTGTTGGCATTTCTTACGGGCTCGTAAGTTTAGCGATCTTTTATTTTGCCCATTTTCAAGTGGGAATTGTTTCAGTTTCCATCCAACTCGCAGGTCTCATATGCGCCTTATTTTTATTTCGCATGGGAATTAACAAATTCATCATTGGCAACTTTGTATCAGTTGTACTAATGGTGGCAATCGGTATTATTTGTTTATACACCGGCGGAGTAAATTCACCCGGCATTTCTCTTTTCGCTTTGATTCCAATGATTACACTGATGATGGTGGATCGCAAAGCAGGATTGTTATGGTGCTTTATTACATCGGCTGCAATCCTGCTCTTTTATATTTTAGAACTAGCAGGTTTTTCTTTCAGTGAACTTGATAACCGTAACGTAAGAAATTATATTTTCCTTTCAACATCCATTGGTTTCATTTATCTTTTGTTCTTCATCATTCGCGTGGCGCAGCACAGTGAGAAAAAAGCTAACAGAGATTTGGCAGAAAAAAATGATGCTCTTGATAATTCCTATACAGAATTAAAAGACACACAGGCGATGTTGGTTCAAGCTGAAAAAATGGCATCGCTCGGTCAGCTAACTGCTGGGCTTGCACATGAAATCAACAACCCAATCAATTTTGTTACGGGTAACATAAGTCCGCTAAAGAAAAATATCGATGAGATCATGCGACTGTTGGAAATTTATGTTTCACTCAATCACAATAACTATTCTGCTAAATTAGAAGAGGTATTAAAGTACCGCAATCAAATTGATCTTACGCTAACCATTGAAGAAATCAAATCACTCATCAATGGAATCGAAGAAGGATCGCGCCGAACGGCAGAAATTGTAAAAGGCCTTAGAAATTTTTCGCGGCTTGATGAAGAGGAGATGAAGAAAGCAAACATCAATGAGGGTATAACATCTACACTCATTCTTCTTCAAAACAAACTCAAGCATCAAAATATAGAAGTTGTAAAATCATTTGGTGAACTCCCGTTTATTGAGTGCTACCCCGGTCAATTGAATCAGGTCTTTATGAATCTTTTTACCAATGCAATTGATGCAATTGGAAATAACGGCAAAATATTTATCACCACTTCAATAAATAAATCGGACGACACTGTGAATATTTCTATACGTGATACCGGCAGCGGTATCACCGATGAAGTAAAGAAAAAACTTTTCGACCCCTTTTTTACCACCAAAGAAATTGGAAAAGGTACAGGGCTTGGACTTTCAATCAGCTATGGAATAATTAATAAGCACAACGGAAAAATTGATGTAATAAGTGAGGTAGGAAAGGGAACCGAATTCATAATTACTATTCCGTATAACAAAACAGGATCAATAAAATACGAACACTAAAAATAAAATTATGGAAGATCAAAAACTCAAAGTTCTTTATGTAGATGATGAAGAAAATAATCTCATATCGTTTCGTGCATCTTTCCGCCGTAACTATAATGTTTTTACTGCTATAAGCGCGCAGGAGGGAATCAATATTCTGCGTGCTGAAAAAATTCCCATTGTAATTACAGATCAGCGAATGCCTGAGATGACAGGTGTTCAGTTTCTTGAAAAAATTCGATCCGAATTTCCCGATACCGTTCGAATGATTCTTACCGGCTTCAGCGACATAGAAGCAATCATTCAGGCAATCAATACCGGCAGCATCTTTCGATACATTACTAAGCCATGGGATGAAAATGAACTGCGGATGACGATTGATAATGCTCTTAATGTTTATGCTCTTCAGGAGAAAAATAAATTTCTGATCGCCGAATTAAGTCAACGAGTTAAAGAGCAGGAAAACACTTTGACTCTTTTTAAAAAGTATGTGCCGGAGTCAATTGTAGAAAAATCATTAAAAGCCGATAACTCGGCAATATTCGAAGGTGAATTGCGCGAAGTGTCAGTAATGTTTTGCGACATTAGAAACTTTACAGAAATGAGTGCCGATAAAGACCCGAAGGAAGTAGTGAAGTTTTTGAATGAGTTTTATACAGTGATGACCAAGTCAATAACCGAACACAATGGTTTTGTTAATCAGTTTATTGGTGATGAAATATTTGCAACTTTTGGTGCGCCGCTTACTTACCCCGAGAACCACAGCAATGCAGTTTACTGTTCAATTGAAATGATAGCACGATTGCAAATTCTAAATGAAAAATATTTTAAGATAATGAATCGAAGTATTGAAGTGGGAATTGGAATTAATACAGGAAATGTAATTGCCGGAAATTTGGGAACTGTTGACAGGCTTGAATACTCTATAACGGGCGACACAGTGAACACAGGAAAAAGAATTGAATCGCTTACTACCAATTCACCAAACACAATTCTTATAAATACACCAACATACAATTATGTAAACCATCTTTTTGATTTAAAACCATGGGAACCTATATTGGTAAAAGGAATCAAAGATCCGTTGCACGTTTTCGAAGTGCTCGGAAAAAAATAATTAATACAGAAATCAATTGTGCATTTATAAATTGAAATGAAAAAAAACAACAACACATTTTTCGATCGTGTTTATGAAGTTGTACTTAAAATTCCCAAAGGCAACGTAACAAATTACGGAGCCATTGCCGATTATTTAGGAACAGGTCTTTCTGCCCGCATGGTTGGCTGGGCTATGAATGCGGCACATACATCTACTCCCCCAATTCCAGCTCATCGTGTGGTAAACAGAAATGGATTGCTTACCGGCAAACATCATTTCGCAACACCAACCTTAATGCAGGATTTATTGGAATCAGAAGGAATTGAAATAGTTGATGATGAAATTCAGAACTTTAAAAAATATTTTTGGGATCCAGCAACTGAACTCAATTCAAAAACTTCATCGAAGAAAAAAAATTCTTTATTACCTAAAAAAAAGAAAGGGCACCGCTTGCGCTAATGCCCTTTCTCCATTTTAACAAACCCCAACCCTTACTTCATCATGTTGTGACGAAAAATAATTCTGCGTGCTTCATTAGGATGCGCCTTTGCAAACTTTTTGAAACGTGCTCTGCGATCTTTGATCGGGTTGTCAATTAACCTTGCTTTAAAGACAGGTTTAACCGAGTTATCGATACTTGTAATCGTAGATGTTGTTTTTGTATCTGCCGTTGAACCTGCAAAAGCAGATGAGGCAAGTGAAGCAACCAAACTTGCTGCGAGAATTAAAAATGTTTTTTTCATAATTGAAAAGTTTTATGCCAATAGTTTTTTCCAACACTATGCCAGAAAACAAAATATCTTGCCGCTTCAAAATTTTAACTCAGTTTTGACAAATGTGTGGCATTGCAGGAATTATTGCTAAACGAGCTGAAGGTAAAGAATGGATGAAGTATTTGCATGATGCAACTAATGCGCTCAAGATGCGCGGCCCTGATGCGCAGAATTATTTTTCTCACGACAATATTGCCTTCGGCCATTGCCGGCTTTCTATCATCGATCTTTCAGATGCTGCAAACCAACCAATGACCGATGAACAAAAGCGGTACACGATAATTTACAATGGCGAAATTTTTAATTTTAAATTACTGAAGAAAGATCTTGAGCAGCGCGGGATTTCATTCAATACAAATTCTGATACAGAAATTTTGTTGAAGCTGTATGATTTATATGGAAAGGAAATGCTGCAAATGCTCAATGGCTTTTTTGCTTTTGCAATTTACGATCATCAGCAGAAAAACGTTTTTATAGCAAGAGATCGCTTTGGTGTAAAACCAATGTTTTATTATGAAGATGAAAATGTTTTTGTTTTTGCTTCTGAAATGAAAGCACTTCTTCAGTTCCCAATAAAAAAGGAGATGGATACAACTTCACTCTATCAATTTCTTCAACTTAATTACATCCCTGCACCCCACACGATTTTTAAATCAATAAAAAAAATATTGCCGGGTAATTCAATTTTTATTACAAATGAAAAAATAATTACTGAACAATGGTATCAAATTCCATATTCATCTGAAACAATTTCAACTTGCGGTTATGATGAAGCACAGAAAAAACTTTTTGACCTGCTTAGTAATGCAGTTCAATTGCGGTTGATCAGCGATGTTCCGCTCGGTTCATTTCTGTCGGGAGGAGTTGATTCTTCCATCATCAGCGGGCTTGCTTCATTACACACCAATCAACTTAAAACATTTTCAATCGGCTATATTGATGATCCTTTTTTTGACGAAACTGATTATGCGCGGTTAGTTGCAAAGCATTTTAAAACAGAGCACACTGTTTTTAGTTTGTCGAGAAGTGATTTGTATGAATCGCTTGGCGATGTTTTGAATTACCTCGATGAACCATTTGCCGATTCCTCTGCATTGCCGGTTTATATTCTCAGCAAGCAAACCCGCAAACATGTTAAGGTTGCATTAAGCGGTGATGGTGCCGATGAAATTTTCGGCGGCTACCTGAAACATCTTGCTGAGTATCGCTCACGCAATGCAAGGATTGGAGAAAGAGCATTAAGCTTTTTTTCGCCCGCAATAAATTTATTACCTGCTTCGCGAAAAAGTTTGGCAGGTAATACTGCACGCCGCATTCAAAAATTTTCGGATGGATTAAAGATGAGTGAGCGCGACCGATATTGGCGTTGGTGTTCAATTGCAAGCTCTGAAGAGGCCAATCAAATGCTATTTCTTTCCGCAGATGAAAATGAATTTTTGAAAAGAAAGGCAGAGTTAACAAAAAACATTCATTCGAAAAATGATTTTAACGAAGTGTTGCTCAATGATGTGCATTTGGTTTTACCCAATGATATGTTGCATAAAGTTGACAGCATGAGTATGGCAAATGGGTTGGAAGTGCGTACACCGTTTTTGGATTACAGAGTGGTTGAATTTGCGTTTTCAATTCCTGCAAAATTTAAAATTGGCCGGTACCACCGAAAAAAAATTGTGCATGATGCATTCAAAAATTTTTTGCCAAAAGAACTTTATCACCGCAGTAAAAAGGGATTTGAAATTCCATTGCAAAATTTACTTTCTGTTGAATTAAAATCTTTGGTTGATGAGAATCTGAGTACTGAATTTTTAAAGCAGCAGAATATTTTCAATCCTGTTTCAGTTCAAAAACTAATTGATCAAATGCGTTCAAAAAACCCGGGAGATAGTTCAGCAAGAGTTTGGGCATTACTCGTGTTTCAGCATTGGTGGAAAAAGTGGATGAATTGAAAAGTTATTTTTGCTGCCGATTATTTTTAGACTCTCATTCTTTTTTCATTCACCAAAAATTTTAATGCCTCGCATTCTCAGAATTATTAATCGCCTCAATCTTGGAGGTCCCACTTTTAATGTGGCTTACCTCACCAAATTTCTTGCGCCTGAATTTGAAACTTTATTGGTGGCAGGCATGATTGATGAATCTGAGGCAAGCTCTGAGTTTGTATTGCGTGAAATGGATTTACATCCTGTTTATATTCCCGAAATGTATCGCGAAATTAATTTGGTTAAAGACACACAGGCATATTTTAAGCTCAAAAAAATCATCCGCGATTTTAAACCCGACATTGTTCATACGCATGCCGCAAAAGCGGGTGCATTAGGAAGAATGGCTGCGCATTCCTGCAAAGTACCTGTGATAGTGCATACATTTCATGGCCACGTTTTTCATTCTTATTTCTCTCCCTTAAAAACAAATGCATTCATCAATATTGAAAGGAGGCTTGCAAAAAAAAGTTCTAAGATTATTGCCATCAGCGCAAGCCAGAAAAAGGAATTGAGTGAAGTATATAAAATTTGTGAGCCCGAAAAAATTGAGATTGTGCCACTTGGTTTTGATCTTAGAAAATTTTCGGAAAACAGAATTGAAAAAAGAAAAAAATTCAGAACTCATTACCTCGTTGATGATGATGAAATAGTGATCTCTATTGTTGGAAGGCTTGTGCCGGTAAAAAACCACGGACTTTTTCTTCGTTCAATAAAAAATATTATTGAAGGAACTTCAAAAAAGATAAGGGCATTTATTATTGGTGATGGTGAAGATTGGAAAGCATTGCATGAATTTGCTACTGAATTAAATCTTGAAACCACTGACTTCATTACCCAACCTAAAAAAGCAACAATAACTTTTACATCATGGTTAAAAGATGTGGATGAAGTATATGCAGGCAGCGATGTTGTTGCACTAACTTCATTAAATGAAGGTACACCGGTTAGTATTATTGAAGCACTTGCGGCAAACAAACCAATTGTAAGTACAAGAGTTGGAGGCGTAAGTGATTTGATAGATGAAGGTAAAAATGGATTAATTGTTTCAAGCAATGACCTTGTTGCATTTACAAATGCATTGAACCTGCTTATAGAAAATGTTGAGCTTAGAAATGCAATGGGCAATGGCATAAATTCCGATGCTCAGCTAAAGTACAGTTACCAAAGACTTATGCTTGATATGAACTCGCTTTACAATCGCTTGCTCCAATAGTGGAGGAAAATCTTATTTCTTTACTTTTACCGAGCCCGAGATTTTGTTTTCAGGATTTGTATTGGAACCAAAATATTCAGAGCAAAACAAGAAACTAAAAACACATAGTTTGAAACGCAATTTTCTTTTTTTATTATTCCTCATCTTTCTGGCATCATGTAAGGTTTATTATCCCGATCGGTTATTCAAAATAGATGAGGAAAAGCTTACACAAGCAGATAGCATGCGCACGCCGAAAGAATATGTTATCAGAAACGGAGATATACTTTCTGTAGGCGTTTTCTCAAATAATGGTTACGAATTGGTTGATGTAATAACCAAAGACAATAATGCATTCTCTGCATTAAAGTATGTGGTTAAAGAAAGCGGCTACATATTTCTGCCAATGCTTGACTCGGTTTATGTTTATGGGTTAACAATTGGGCAAGTAGAAAAATTGCTTTCAGAAAAGTACACTTACTATTTTGTAAATCCTTTTATAAGAGTGGAAGTAACAAACAGAAATGTTTATGTTTTTTTAGGAAGAGGTTCTGCAAAAACCATTACGCTTACCCGAGAAAACACGAATTTACTTCAAATCTTAAGTGATGCTGAAGGAATACCACGCAGTGGTAAAGCTTATAAAATTCGGGTAATAAGAGGCGATCTAAAAAACCCATCCGTATTTAACATTGATCTTTCAACTATTGAGGGAATGCAACAGGCAAACCTAACCATGATTGCAAATGATGTAGTATACATTGAATCAAGAATAACTTCAGGCGATGTAGTTTATCAGGTTCTGCCGATACTTTCTTTTATTTCAACGCTTCTATTGCTTTACACCACTATCTACACGATCTCGAAATAATGGCAGAAAAGAAAACAATACTGAGTCCGATGCAGCGATTGCTGGGTGAAGATTTTAACCCCGCACTGCTGATGATTATGATACGCAAGAGCTTAGTGTGGTGCATTGTGATTATGCTCATTACGATTTCAGCCTCTCTCGTTTACCTGCGGTATACTCCACCTACTTATGAAGTCAATGCTTCTTTGATTGTTAAAACCATTAACACAGCAATGGCATTGGATATTCAAAACAGTTTGTTTCAGGCAAAGAATACAAATCTCGATATTGAGAAAGATATACAAATTATGAAATCGAATGTGATCATGGATCGGGTTATCGATTCATTGAACCTTCAGATTGTATATTTCAGATCGGGCAATATTCTTAATGAAGAACTTTACCGAAACAATCCATTCACCATTCATGCTACGGTGGTGAATGATGTTTACTATGATTATCCGATTCAATTTAAAATACTTAACAATCAAAAATTTCAGCTTAACATTTCATCAAAAGGAAAAGATGAATGGAGGACCTATGAGTTTGAAAAAAAATACAACAACGGAGCCATTCAATTTACTGCTTCTCTTGATAATGAGTTTTATAACAACAACCCAATTGCTGCAACAGCATCAGAGTTTTTCTTTGTTATTTTTAACCGAACTACACTCTATAATAAGTTAAGAAACGGTTTACAGATTGCACCCTCGGCTCCAACTTTGGGAATGATTATGCGCGATCAAAAACCACAGAAAGCTGCTGATATTGTAAATGTGGTTTGCGATAAGTTTATTGAATATGATAAGGAAAAGAAAACAGAGAGTGCAACACTGATTCTTCAATTCATAGAAGCACAAGTTGACAGCATTAGTAATGATCTTAAAGAATATCAGGATCAAATGACCAATTTCAAATTGGAAAACGGAATTGCAATTACAACCATGGAAGAGGAGTTGAACAAGCAGCTTAAAGAAGTCAGAAACAATCAAGAGGACCTTACCTTACAATACAATACACTTGAATATTACCGCCGCTACTTTTTATTGTATAAAGATTCATCAAGATTGCTGTATGGAATTATTGATCAGCAATACACCGGTTTAAATGAAAATATTCAAACCCTTGATCGCCTTAATTCTCAGCTTCGTGAATTACTCATCAGGCTTTCGCCAAACAACCCGCAAGTAATTAATTTAAGCGGGCAGGTTGAAGACATGAAGCATAATATCTATACAAACATTGCCAACCTTCAAGAAAAAGTACAGGATAAAATTGATGATGCAAATGCCGAGATGAATAAATACATTAATCAGTTTGCTACCGTTCCCAATGTTCAGTCAGAGTTTTTGAGACTTACAAGGCTAAGTGATTTAAAGCAAAAATATTTCTTATTGCTGCTCGATAAAAAATCTGCATTCAGCATTACTAAAGCAGGTTTCGTTTCTGATTACACCGTATTAAGAAAAGCAGATACACCAACACTTCCTGTTTTCCCAAACAGTCCGCTTATAAAATTATTAGGTATTGTTTTCGGGTTAATCGGCTGTATGATTTTAGTAATCATTCGTTACCTCATGCATCATAAGATTCTTTCTGTAACAGAAATTACCAGGTATTGCGATGCTTCGATACTTGGAGTAATTCCCAAGTACCAGCAAACGATGGATGTGTCGCAGTTGGTGGTAAATAAAAGTCCAAAGTCGGTTATCTCAGAATGCTTTCGTTCAATGCGAACAAACCTCGATTACATTTCTCCTGATAAAAAACCACAACTGCTTGCAGTTACATCTACTGTTGCGGGTGAAGGGAAAACTTTTATTGCAGTAAACATGGCAGGCATAATGGCAGTAGGAGGCAAGAAAGTTATTTTACTTGATTTCGATTTAAGAAAACCACAATTGCATAAAGCATTTAACACCGATAATCATAAAGGCGTAAGTACCATACTCATTGGCAAGTATAAGTTTGAAGAATGCATCAGGCATTCTGAGTGGGAAAATCTTGATTTTATTACATCGGGTCCGTTGCCACCCAATCCGGCTGAATTTTTAGGCTCGCCCAAAACAGAAGAATTCATTAATCAGCTCAAAGAAATTTATGATGTGATTGTTATTGACACGCCTCCTGTAGGTATTGTTACCGATGCACTTGCATTGATTAAAAAGGCAGATGTCTCAATCTATCTTATAAGAGCAGATTATTCAAGCCGAAACTTCCTTAACAATATCAACCATCTTGTACATGATCATAAAATTAAACGACTTTCAATTGTTTTGAATGATATGGGTGAGGGGGCTTCAATTTATTCTTATAATTACGGATATGGATACGGATATGGATATGGTTACGGCTATACAAGTTATGGCTACAGGCAATATGGGTATGATTATTACACTGATGATGCAAAGAAGAAAAAAACTTTTTTTGAAAAAGTTGTAGGAATTGTGAGGTCGATCTTTTAAAACAAATTGCCAATGGAGAATTCGCTGCTTATCCCTTTAGCACTACTATTTTTTCTTATTCTTTCAGTAGTGTTTTCATTTCTTATCAATGGCTTGTTGTTGAAATTTTCAAGAACACTTGGAAATCGTGAAGTACAACACCGCCACAACATCAGGTGGTCGCCATCGGTTAAACCATCTGTTGGCGGCTTTTCATTTTACATATTATTTCTTCTCGGAATTTCACTGCATGGTTTGTATTCATTTACCGGTGAGAGCGCAGATAATAAATTTCTTTTTGGAATTATAGCTGCAGTAAATACCGGATTTATTCTTGGTCTTGCAGATGATGCATACAACACCATACCTGTTCTTAAATTTTTTGGTCAGTTACTCTGCGGAGTTTTGTTGGTTGGTACAAACACCATCATACATTTAACCGGCAATCAATCAATTGATATTGTATTTACACTCGTGTGGGTTATTGGTATTATGAATTCAATCAACATGCTTGATAACATGGATGGCATTAGCGGGTTGGTTTCGCTTACAATTTTAATTGCGTGCGTATTGGTGCTTTATGTTGAGGGAAATGTTTTCTCCTTCAACACTGTAATGCTGTTTGGAGTTAGCGGAGCGCTCATTGGTTTTCTTTATTTCAATTGGCACCCTGCAAGAATTTACATGGGCGATACAGGCAGTCAATTTTTAGGAGCATTCATTGCAGCCATCACGATTCCTGTTCTTTGGAAATACCATGAAGCAGCAGGGCCTGCATTTCAATTGAAACAAATTATTATTCCGCTCATTGCTTTTACAGTTCCTATTCTTGATACTGTAACAGTTTTTATTCGCCGCATTGCTCGTGGAAAATCACCATTTGTGGGTGGCAAAGATCACATTTCGCATCATTTTGTTTATGCGGGGTTATCAGATTCGCAGGTGATGTATCTGTTCGGAGGATGGTCGTTATTTTCAGCATTGCTCACCGCATTTCTCATTCATTCTTTTAACCAGTTAAATGAAACAATAGTAATTGCAGTGTTCAGCTATTTCATTCTTCTCTTTATTGCTGTGCAGTTCTTTTATAATTATGGAATGAAAAAAGAGCAGAGAAGGTTAGCTAAAAATACTTCTGCTGAAAAAGAAAATCTTGCACGTGCGCAATCAGTTACAGCATAAGTAAACTACTTACCGAATGAATAACCCATTGCTTGCTTTAAATCACCACTAAGTTCAGGTAAATTTTTCCTTTCAATTAAAAATGAAGTCAGCTGCGCAAACTCTTTGAAGATGTAATGTTTTTCCATTGCACCTTTTAAATAATCTTTACCTGTGCTGCCGCCCGTTCCTATTCTTGAACCAATCATTCTTGAAACCATATTCACATGGCGCTGCCGCCACATCGCCATCAGTTCATCAATATCGAGCAGCGTGTTAATGAGCTGAAAGGGCAATTGCATTAAAGGAAAATCACGGTAGAGCATGATGAAGAGTGCACTGCGATTTGCTTTTGCACTTAGGTTTCTTTCGGCAGGATAACTTTTATTCAACAGCACCATATCGAAGTTGGCGAGGTTATTTTTTTCAGCAGCCGATAAACTTTGATCATAGAGGAAACGGTAATCGTTCCAGAAAATATGCTCCTCACTTTTTTCTTTGGTGTGTGATTGATAATTATTCCAGAATCTATCCTGATCAAAGAACGGCATGCGCTCCAGCCATTCATTCACCAAAGTGAGAATTGTTTTTTCTTTTTCTATACCCTTAACTTTTTCCAATTCCTCGGGCTTCAAGGCAGTCACATAATAATTCTGTTCGTGCCGCTGCTCGAATTTTAAACCCAGTATTGCTTCAATCATTTTAAACTGATAACTCTGAAAACCCGATGCCGGTGAAAGCAGATTTCTGAAGTCGAGAAAATCAAGCGGCGTCATGGTTTCTAATATATCAATCTGTTGTACCAGCAACTCAAGAATGGTTGCAATTCTTTTTAAGCGGTGCGCAGCATTGTACATATCGGGTGCATTGTCATCTATCTTCTGCCGGTTAAAAGTATCTGTAACAATACTCAACTCAAATAAAATTTGCTTGAACCATAATTCATATGCCTGATGAATGATGATGAAAAGCATTTCATCATTCGCCATCTTGCCGGCTTTTTCACTCTCAGGAAACTGCGCATCCAATATTTTATCGAGACCTAAATATGTTTTGTAGTAAACTTCTGCTTTGGTTTTTTCCATTGTTAAATTCTTATTGCGGCAAGTTATGTGATTTCAAATTTGGAAATGAATGAAGTTAATCATTCAATCACGGCAATACATTTCAACTCAATTGCTATGGGTGTTGGCAGCGATAATATTTCAACTGTAGTTCGGCAAGGAAAATTGTCTTTAAAATATTCAGCATACAGTTGATTCATAATTTTAAAATCATCTTTCATGTTGGTGAGAAAAACAGTTACATCTACTAACTGCTCCCAACTGCTTCCGCTTTCTTCCAATACTGTTCTTACATTTTTAAAAACCGAATGGCATTGTGCAGCAATATCATACTTCAATAATTTCCCATTCTCATCATATTCATTTCCCGGAATATTATTGGTACCTGCTTCACGTGATCCAATGCCGCTCAAGAAAAGTAAGTTGCCAACTCTTCTTGCATGCGGATACAAACCTACAGGAGCAGGTGCTTTATCGGTAGAAATTTTTTG
>JBKJNS010000402.1:0-3958 GCA_046593455.1 Chitinophagales bacterium
TATGAAATTGAAGAAGTGCAACCGGTAACTTCAACTGTTCAAGAAGTTGAACCACCCTCTCAATTATATACAGTTCAGGATGAAAACAGCGTGAATAAAAGGTCAGCACCAACTTCCCGTGCTGATTCTGCATCAAAAATTTCAACATCAAATGCTGCTAAAAGTAAAAGTGCTTCACAAAGTTTTGATCAATCAGATGCTGCTGTTAGTAATGAAGAAATAGTAGTTGATGGCTTATCGAAAAATTCTGTAACCACACTGCAGAATGAATCTTTTTTTAATAGTGGAATGGAATTTTACCAGAGCAACAGATATGTTGACGCAATCGCAGCGTTTGAAATGGTTTTAAAAACCGATCCGAATAATTCTGAAGCAAATTTTTACAGCGGCGTAAGTGCACTTGCACTCAACAATGCAAATGAAGCAATGCGTTACTTTAAAAAAACGGATGAAAAAAATAATCAGTTCTACGAAGCAACATTGTGGTACGAAGCATTGGCGAATGTGAAGAAGGGAAGTAAAAAAGATGCTGAAAAATTATTGGAGAAAGTGATTGACATCAATGGTGAATACAAAGTGAAGGCAGAGGAACTGCTGAAACAGTTGTAGTTGTGAATGGTGAATGGGCAATGATGAATCGTGAATAGCCCTCTAATTTATTCCTGGAAATAAGCAAGCAACAATATTATGCTTTAGACTAAATAATTTCCGTAACAATAAGCAAATGAAAAAAATATATTGGCTTGAGCTTATTGAGTTTTTAAATCTTATTTGTTTTATTCCATTGGAATCTCTTCGTGAAATGCCAGAACTATTTATTACTCACTGAACTCACTTCTGATTTTGAATTCACAATTCACAATTCACTATTCACCATTCACCACTCACCACTCACCACTCACAATTCACGATCCAGCGCTTTCCCGTTTCCTTTCTTAAAAATATAATAAGCAGGAATGCCGAGTCCCACGAAAATAAATCCCGGCCAGGTGAATTGCGGTTTGTAGATGAGAAGGATGATGCAGATGAAAACTACGAGCACGATATAAATAAATGGAATTACAGGATAACCGAATGCTTTGTAAGGTCTTTCGGCATCGGGCATTTTCTTGCGCAGAATAAAAATTCCTCCTATGGTAAAAATGTAGAAAAGCAAAACTGCAAACACAACATAGTCAAGCAGATCGCCATAAGTTCCCGATAAACAAAGTGCCGATGCCCACACTGCCTGAAAAATTAGTGCAACAGAAGGCACTCCTTTAGTATTGAGTTTTTTCATTCCCTTAAAAAATAAATTATCTTGAGCCATCTTGTAGTACACGCGCGCTCCTGAAAGAATTAATCCATTGAGACAACTGAAAGTAGAGAGCATAATTAAACCTGCCACTAACAAAACTGCATGATGCCCAGCCATTGAATCGGCAGCGGCAATTCCAACACGATCATTGGTAGCAAATTGAATTCCTCTTGAAAAAACATTTCTGGTTTCATCGTCAGCAATTCCCTGCAAAGGAAGATTGGTGAGGTAAACCACATTGAGCAAAATATAAATTACAGCAACGAGTGTGGTGCCAATTCCCATACTGAGTGCAATCGTTTTTTTTGCATTCACCACTTCATCACCCGCGAAAGTGATGTTGTTCCATGCATCCATCGAAAACATACTTCCAACCATTGCAACACCAATGGCAACAATGATTTGCCATCCTTGTAAAGTTTCGCGGCTCATTACTCCATTAGCGTCATAAACAATTTTTTGAGCATGCCACCACGTTGAGAAATTGAGATTGATGGCTTCGGCATTGCTCACAAAAATTCCAATGATGATCAACCCAAATAGTGCAAGAATCTTTGTGCTGCCGAAAAATGTTTGAATCAATTTGCCGCTTTTTACGCCGCGAATGTTTATTGCCGTGAGTAAACAAATTACTGCAATGGAAAGAAGTTGTGCTGCACTTAATTTGAAACTTCCTAACTGAATCAAAATATTATTTTCACTTAAAGAAGGAAAAAACACACCAGTGAATTTTGCAAACGCAACACCCACTGCTGCAATGGTGCCCGTTTGAATAACAAGGAAAACTGTCCACCCATAAAGAAATGCAACCAAGGGATTATAAGCTTCGCGAAGAAAAACATATTGACCACCTGCTTTTGGGAACATGCCCGTGAGTTCGCCATAACTCAATGCAGCACCAATGGTTAAAAATCCGCTGAGCGCCCATACTAAAAGCAAATAACCGCTTGAACCTACATTGCGTGCAATGTCTGCACTCACAATAAAAATTCCTGAGCCGATCATGGTGCCGGCAACCAGCATAATGCCATCCAATAATTTTATTTCTTTGCGAAAACCTGTTTGTTGTTCCATAGTTTTTTGAGTGCGCTCAAATGTATTCAATTATAGAACTCATGTAAAGCACTAAATTCACCCCGTGAAAAATATTTTTGATTCAATGGAAGAAACGCTCGTTGCTGAAGCCCCAACTGATATTGATACTACCGGCGAAGCCAAAGTGATTTTATTTAATGATGACTATCATAGCTTTAATGATGTGATTACGCAACTCATCAAAGCAATCAGGTGTACGATAAAAGTTGCGGAGGGAATGGCACAAACTGTTCACACCCAAGGCAAGTGCGATGTGTATAGAGGTGAGGTGGAAGAATGCCTTAATGTAAGTGCAGTGCTTGAAGAAATTCATCTTAAAACGACCATCGATTTCAATTAATAATATTTTGCAATAGCAATAATATGCAACCGACTTTTTTTCTTGATTGAATTTTAAAATCGAAGGCAGCATTAATTTTAAAATCTCTGTTTTATTTACTTTTGTCCCTTCCTAAAAAATTTTATTATAAAATGAAATACTCTTTTGCGACTTCCATTGTTGCCATAATATTTTTTTTAAGTACTGCTCTTCAGGCGCAGCCACCTACAAGACAAATGAAAACAAAACCAGTGCAAAAAAACTCGGTGAACGGAAATCAGAATGCAAACCCCAATGGAAAACCCGACAGTGGAAAATTTAAATTCTATAGTGAGCAATTTGCTGATTTCAGAATTTTGCGATACCAGGTTCCGGGATTCGATTCACTCACACTCAAACAAAAACAATTGGCTTATTATCTGAGTGAAGCTGCATTGTGCGGACGTGATATTTTTTACGATCAGAATTATAAAAATAATTTATGGGTAAGAAAAACCATCGAAGCATTTTACAACAATCGCGCAATCAACCGCCAAACTGATGAGTGGAAACAGTTTCAGGAATATGCAAAGCGGGTGTGGTTCTCCAATGGAATTCACCATGTGTATTCCAACAATAAAATGTTTCCTGCGTGCTCAAAGCAATGGGTTGAAGCTCAGATAAGAGCTTGCGATCCTGCTTTGCTTCCTTTAAAACCCAATCAAACTATCGGTGATTTTGTCAATCAAATAATTCTCATCATCTACGATCCCGAAGTTGCACCCAAGCGTGTGAACCTCGATGCTACTACCGATATGGTGAAAACAAGTTCAGTAAATTTTTATGAAAATATTTCGCAGCAGGAAGTAACTAACTATTACAAAACTCTTTCTTCCAAATATTCAAAAGATCCTCCTTCATTCGGGCTCAATTCAAAACTGATTAAAGACAGCCGCGGAAAAATTGAAGAGCAGGTTTGGAAAGTGGATGGAATGTATTCACCCGCGATCAAAAAAATTGTAGAGTGGCTCACCAAAGCAAAAGAAGTTGCAGAAAGCGAACAGCAGAAAAAAACAATTGAATTGCTCATTGAGTTTTACCAAACAGGTGATTTAAAAAAGTTTGATGAGTACTCGATTGAATGGAGTCGTGATACTACTTCAATTGTTGATTTCGTAAACGGATTTATTGAAGTGTATGAAGACCCGCTTGGTTACAAAGGTTCGTGGGAAGCTTACGTTTCAATCAAAGATGTTGAAGCATCAAAA
>JBKJNS010000443.1:0-8970 GCA_046593455.1 Chitinophagales bacterium
TGCGAACTAAAATAAAAAAAATCTAAACCCTTAAAGCCTTTAACAAATGCAGAAAAAAAACAGTAATTCATCACTCTTTCCCATTATTGTAATTGTTGCAAGTTATGCGATCTCCTATTTGATCTACGAATTTTTCCTCGGCAATCATGCAAACTTTGTTGACGAAGAAAGAGAGAAACCCAAATTAGGAAGTTTGCTGGGCATCATGTACAAAGGAGGATTCCTTGTACCCATTATTTTAACCCAGTTAATGATGGTATTAGTATTTACCATTGAGCGCCTTCTTACACTTTCACGTGCAAATGGTTCAGGTAATGCAGCAAACTTTGTTCGCAAAATTCAATATTGCCTTTCAACTGATGATCTTGATGGTGCCGAAAAAGAGTGTGACCGTCAAAAGGGTTCAATTGCAAATGTGATTAAAGGAGGGTTAAAAAAATATCGTGAGATGTCGGCCAACAAAGAATTGAATCATGAGCAAAAACTTCTTGCAATTCAAAAAGAAATTGAAGAAGCAACATCACTTGAATTGCCGATGCTTCAAAAAAACCTTCCATTCATTGCAACTATCGCGCCTTTAGGAACACTTTCAGGTCTTATTGGAACGGTGTTCGGGATGATTCGCGCTTTCTCAGCGCTTGGCGCATCAGGTGCTGCTGACTCGGCTGCATTGTCAGTCGGTATTTCTGAAGCACTTGTAAATACAGCAACTGGAATCGTTACTTCGGCACTTGCAATTATTGCTTACAATTACTTCTCTACAAGAATTGATACCTTGACTTACCTGATTGATGAAGCAGGATACAGCATCACCAATACATTTGATTCACGCTATAACTAATTTCTGAGATGTCGAAAGTAAAAATGCCGAAGACCAGTATTTCCATTGACATGACGCCAATGGTGGATATGGCTTTTCTTTTGGTAACGTTTTTCATTCTTACAACACAATTCAGACCTGATGAGCCAGTAATTATAACTCCGCCTACATCAACATCAATTTCTACGCCTCCCGATAAAGGTAAAGTGGTAATCACAATTGCCCCTGACGGAAGGATTTTTTTCGACCTGGATAATCAGATTTCCAGAAAAACACTGATTGATAGAATGGGCGAGAATTACGGAATAACTTTTACCGAAGACGAACGCAATGCTTTCGCATTAAGCAGCAGCATGGGAATGCCTATGAGTATGATTAAAGGTTATCTGGCCTTGCCCCCTGATGAAAGAAAAAAAGTACCACAGCCAGGAGTTCCGGTTGACACTACTTTAAATCTTTCTAATGAATTAGGAGTTTGGCTTAATAATGCGCGTATAGCAGGAAATAATCCGGTTATCTTAATTAAAGGAGATTCAAAATCGAATTACCCTGCTGTAAAAAATGTTTTTAAAACTTTAGAAGATCGAAAAGTATTAAAGTTTGGATTAATTACAGGAGATGAAGCTGCTCCATCAGCAGATCAATTAAAATAATTTTTCACCAAGTATTAATTAAAATAAAACGGAATGGCTGAATTAGGTGAAAGTGGTGGTGGCCACCACGGCAAAAAAAGAGGCGGTGTAAGAGCTAAGAAAATGTCGACAAGGATTGATATGACTCCTATGGTTGATCTTGGCTTTTTGCTGGTTACCTTTTTTATTCTTACTACAACAATGGCGAAGCCGAAAGCAATGCAGGTAGTAATGCCCGATACCAAGATTAAAGACTCAACTCAAATGTCAAAGATCAGGGAGTCTGAAGCAATGACAATTATTTTGGATAAGAATGACAGAATAATTTATTACGATAGCATTCAGAATCCAAAAATGGAAAGCACCAATTTTGCAAAGATCAGAAAAATTGTAATTGATAAGAATAGTGAAGTACTTGGACTTCAACAGGCAAATGGCTGGGATCAGAAAGGTGTTATTATTTTGATTAAACCAACCGACAGTTCTAAATACGAAAACCTGGTAAATATTTTGGATGAAATGAAGATTGCACAAATCAAGTCTTATGCAATTGTAGGAGTATCACCGGAAGAAATTGCTATGCTTCCAAAATAGTTTTATGGAATTTAATAAACAAAAGAATCTATTCTTTAAATATTGATTAATGGATCAGCAACAAATTCTTAATTCCAGTCTTGATGACTTGGTTTTTGAAAACAGAAATAAAAGTTACGGTGCTTATTTTCTAAGAAGAATTTATGGCAAGCATATTACTACATCAGTAATCCTTGCTGTTACTATTTTCTTTCTTGCCTTCGCTTCACCATACATTATTGCTTTTTTAAAACCTGCTGAGGCGCCAATTGCTCCTAAAAAAGTTACTTATACCGAACTTTCAGAACCTCCTCCAATAGATAAAAATACACCACCTCCACCGCCACCTGATCTACCACCTCCACCACCTAAAACAATTAAGTTTACTCCTCCTGTAATTAAACCTGACGAAGAAGTTAAGCAAGAGGATGTTCCCCCTACTATAGAAGAAGCAGAAAAAGTTGATCCGGGACCAGAAACAGATCCTAATGCAGAGTATAATTTTGCGGAACCTGCACCTGTTGTTGAGGAAGCAAAACCTCAGATATTTACTTACGTTGAGCAAATGCCTGAATTCCCGGGTGGGGCTGCAGAGTTGCAGAAATTTCTTTATAAAAATCTAAAGTATCCCGCTGCAGCACGAGAGAATGGAATTGAAGGCCGTGTTGTTTTGCAATTTGTTGTTGATGAAACTGGACATATCTCTGAGATCACACAACTTCGGGATATAGGAGGCGGATGCGCAGATGAAGCAGTACGTGTTGTAAAAATGATGCCTCCCTGGAAAGCAGGAAAACAAAACGGGAATCCTGTGAAAGTATATTTTAAACTTCCTGTTACTTTTAAAATGAGTACTGAATAATTTTTAAGAAGAATATTTATTGAAATCAGTTTTAGTTGCCTTTCACCTCTTTATGATTTTTTTCTACATGGGGGTGGGAGGCATCTTGATTTTTACCAGTACTTTTGATTTTGTAACAGGTAATGCAAGAACTGTTATGGGAATAGCACTTATTCTTTATTCATTCTATCGTGCTTACAATGTCTACAATAATGTTCTTCGAAAATAGGATTTTGATGCCTTATATCTTTTCATTACCAGAAAAAAGCGCCAGCATTTATTTTTTTTTATTTCTCTTTGTTTTTGCCTCATGTTCAAATTACGGAGAAACTAAAAAGCACACTGTTGATACCCCTATCAAAGGCCAGATTATTATTGGAGCCGATGAATCTTTTGCTCCCATTGTTAATCTTGAGATCAGCACCTTCTCTAAAATATATCTCGATACAAAAATCAATGTAAATTACAAGCGGGAAGCGGAAGTATTGACGGATTTTATTAATAACAAATTCCCGGTTGTTATAAGTACAAGAAAGTTAAATGAGGAAGAATTGAAATATTTTAAACAAATCAGAGAAGCCCCATATCAGATTAGAATGGGGACCGATGCTGTTGCTTTTATTGTTAATACCAGTAACCCCGATTCAAACCTTGCTCATTCGCAATTGCTGAATATTTTGAGTGGTAAAATTTCTGATTGGAAAAGTATTAGTTCGGCATCTTCTCTCGATAATATTGTTTTGGTTTTCGATAATACAAAATCAAGTACTATCAGATATATAAAAGAAGATGTTTTGAAAGGAAATGAATTTACCAAAGCAGCTTATGCTGTTGATTCAAGTTCGGCGATTATTAAATACGTGGAAGATAATCCTAATTCAATTGGCGTAATTAGCGTTAACCGAATCAGCAATTCGACTGATAGTTTATCCCAAAGCTTTTTAAAAAGAATCAAAGTAGTGGGTATTTCAAATCCTGATTCAGCAGATCAAAAAGTATTTTACAGACCTTACAGAAAATATATGCTATACAGGCAATATCCTTTTCTTCGTGATTTGTACCTGCTAAATCGCGAAGGCCATATTGGATTAGGTACGGGCTTTGCCACATACGTGATTTCGGAAGAAGGGCAGCTGATTATCCATCACGCTGGTTTAGTTGCTGCCAAACAACCTGTTAGAGTAATTGAGTTAAGAAATGAATTTTAATATTATCGTGCTTAATAAAAATTTAAAAGTAAAATGAAAAAAGTAAAATTGATTGGCCTGTTATTCTTGTGCAGCTTTAGCATTCTTAAAGCTCAATCTTTTGAAGATGGAATAAAAGCAATGGATGCCGAAAACTATGCTACGGCAAAAGGAATATTTACCAAACTTATTCAACAACAACCGCTTGAATCAAAAAACTATTACTACCTCGGCGTTGTGTTTAGCATTGTTACGAATATTGATTCTGCAAGAATTATTTTTAATAAAGGCACTGAAGTAGATCCAAAAGCATATTCAAACTTTATCGGGTTGGGAAGAACCTACCTTGATCAGAACAACCAGCAGAAAGCGCAGGAATATTTTGATAAAGCAAAATCGCTTACCAGTCAAAAGGATATTAATTTATATCTCTATTTGGCAGATGCATATTCCGCATCGCAGTATCCGAATTTTGAGCAGGCAATTACCTTATTAAATAAAGCAATTGAATTGAATAACAAAGTTCCTGAAGTGTATTGGGTCTTGGGGAAAACTTTTGAAGCGATGTTGAATAAAAGCGGTGATGCTGTTTCGGCTTTTGAAAGGTCAACAGAATTAAACCCTGCTTTTGCAAAATCATTTACTCGCATTGGAGTAATCTGGAGAAAAGCGCAAAACTATAATCTTTCACTCGCAAGTTTTCAAAATGCATTAAAAGCAATTCCTGATTTTCCGCCCGCATTGAGAGAAGAAGCTGAACTCTTTTATTACACCGGGCAATATGAAAAAGCAGAAGAGACTTATCAAAAATATTTAACACTTGCTGATAAGGGTGATGACACCAAATACAGGTATGCTCAGTTTCTTTTTCTCACAAAAAAATATCAGGATGCATTAAACATTCTTAACGAATTAAAATCAAAGAATAACAATCCAATTATGTTTCGATTGTTAGGATATTCAAATTATGAAATGGGGAATTATCAGCAAGGGCTGGATGATATCAACTCATTTTTCTCTAAAACTCCTTCTGAAAAAATTATAGCTGCTGACTTTGAATACCGTGGTAAACTGCTTATAAAAACCGGTAATGATTCTACTGGAGTGTTGGATATTGAAAAGGCGATCATGATGGACAGCACTAAATATGATCTGTATAATGATATTGCAAAGATGCAATATGATAAAAAGAATTATCATAATGCAGCAATGGGTTACAAGAAAAAGATTGAGGCTTCGAAAAAGAATGCAGTACTGGTGGATTATTTTAATGAAGGAAGATCGTTCTTCTACGCCAACGAATTTGAGAGAGCCGATTCAAGTTTTATCAATGTAATACAAATGAATCCGGCATGGCCCATAGGCGATTTGTGGCGGGCATATATAATGCAAAGCTTAGATAAGCCGGTAAATGATTCTATAAAAGGATTGGCTGCACCATTTTATTTAAGTGTAATTGATAAGGCATATGCAGCTGACACTATTAAGTATCAAAAAGAATTATTCAGTGCATTCAAGTACATGGGCGACATCAATGCCCTGCGCACTAACTATGGAGCATCATTATATTACTATGCAAAAGCATCGGCAATTAATGCGACCGATCCCGATGTTAAAGCAACCATAGATGCAGTGAAAAAAAATTATAAGGGCAGCTCTTCAGGAAATTCCGTTGCTGCTACGAAAAATGAAGCGGGTTACATACTCGCTGTTTCTATCAATGGAATTGAAACTTCAGCTTTATATGCTCCTGGAATCACCGGAGTAGGAGTAACGCAAGACGGATACACAGCCATTTCAGCAACATCACCTATTTCTAAAACGACTGTTAAGATTGGTGAGCGGTCGGCAAAAAACATTTCAATAGCATTGATGAATGATTTAAAACAACCGGTTGCTATTGGTGCCGATGTCTTGAATAAGATGAACATCGTGTTCGATTATCCGAGTGGTGCGCTGTTATTCAGGTGATAAATATTTTTGGGAAAAGAAAAACGTTTTGCTTTTTCAGCGAAACGTTTTTCTATTTACCATTGCCATCAGATGATTTTATTCAAACTCTTCAACGGTTTTCTTAATTATATCAATGCATTCCATCAACTGCTCTTCTGTAATTACAAGTGGCGGTGCAAAGCGGATTTTATCTCCATGTGTTGGTTTTGCAAGCAATCCATTTTCTTTTAATGAAATACATAAGTCCCAAGCTTCTTTTCCATTTTTCATTTCTACAACAATAGCATTCAACAATCCTTTGCCTCGAACCAATGTGATTATTGGTGAATTTATTTTCTTGATTTCATCTCTGAAAATATTTCCGAGGTAAAAAGAATTCTCAGCTAACTTTTCATCAAGCAAAACTTGCAGCGAAGTGATTCCTACGCTGCATGCAAGCGGATTGCCACCATAGGTAGAACCATGTTCGCCTGGTTTTATGGTTAGCATAATTTCATCATCACACAAAACAACTGAAAGCGGAATGGTGCCGCCAGAAAGTGCTTTACCTAAAATTAAAATGTCGGGTCTCACATTTTCATAATCACAACACAACATTTTTCCTGTGCGTGCAAGACCTGTTTGAATTTCATCACCCAAAAACAAAACATTTTTTTCTTTACACATTTTATACGCAGCAGCGAGGTAACCATCATCAGGAACATTAACGCCGGCTTCGCCTTGTATTGGCTCCACTAAAAAACCTGCAACGTTAGAATCTTCAAGTGCCGTTCTCAACGCATTTAAATCATTAAATGGAATGGAAATAAAACCAGGAGTAATTGGGCCGAAATTATTTACTGAAGATGGATCGGTTGAAAAAGAAATGATGCTGGTAGTTCGCCCATGAAAATTTTCTTTGCACGTAATAATTTTTGCTTTGTCTTTTTCAATTCCCTTAACTTCATAAGCCCACTTGCGGCAAAGTTTAATGGCTGTCTCCACTGCTTCGGCTCCCGAATTCATAGGCAATACTTTATCGTAACCGAAAAGTTTTGTAATGTATTGTTCAAATTCACCAAGCAAATTATTATAGAATGCACGTGAAGTAAGTGTGAGTACTGATGCCTGATCAATCAATGATTCTATAATTCGCGGATGACAATGCCCTTGATTAACTGCAGAGTATGCAGAGAGAAAATCAAAGTAGCGCTTGCCATCGGTGTCCCAAACAAAAACCCCTTTTCCTTTTGCAAGCACAACAGGTAGCGGATGGTAATTGTGAGCTCCGTACTTTTCTTCCAAAGCAATGTGATTGGTTTTTTGTGTTGCTGTCATTTGTTAAAATTTTTTCACAACAAAAATGCGGACTATAATTATTTGCCCGGGATAAATTTACTTCAGTAATTCCTTAATAATTAACACTGAAGAGTCTCTGAGAATATACTCTGGCAATTGATACTCATTGTGATTTTCGAATGCTGCGATTTTAATTCCATTAGCTTTCAATGAATCAATTAGTTTTTGAGATTTTATTCCACTATAGACTGTTCTGTTAGAATAGAACATTGCTTCTATATTTTCATTGAGCGCACAATTAAAAATCACATAATCGGCAGGAACAAGTGCATCCAGTTTTTTATAAACTGCAACATTGTGAATTTTGTTTTCAATATATCCGTCTTTATTCCCGACTTCAATTTTCAAAAGCGAGTCGGATAAAGTTTCATCAATTCTTAAGACAAAAATCACAATCAAAATAAAAAATAAAATCGATGGAAGAATGGATTTAAGCTTTAGGTATTTAACAGATGAAATTTTTTCATTAAGAATTGATAGAAGTAATCCAAATGCGATCCATAAAATAAATTGAGACATAAAAACATACGATGGCATTTTTGTAGTTACGATAAGAGAAAAAAATAGGTAGGGGATTAGAAGGCAAAATAAAAGAGCAACCAGAAGTAAGTAATTTTTAGAAAACCGAAGTAGTGCAACTAATGCAACAGGAATCATGAACGCAAAAAATTTTCCAAATTGCATAGGAAGTTGCAGAAGATAAAAATACCATTGTCCGTTATGTCCATCTAATGCATCGGTGATATGCCTTTGATTCCAATGATATTCATAAGCACTTTCCTTTGGGAAATAATTAGAAATATAAACTTGCCAGGGAAGAAAAATTATTACAGCAACTGCTAAACTCAACAGCATTGAAATTAATTCCTTCTTATGATTTTTAAACAAGATCAGTAAGTTGAATTTTACTTTGAAAAGTAAAGTAACTCCCCATGCACCATAGACAATTAACCCAGGCAGCCACATATTAAGAACAGCACATCCGGCAAACACTCCAATTAAAATAACCCAATAAAATTTTTGAGAATTATTAAATTCGGCTAATGCCCAAATGCTTGCGCAAACATAAAAGCCAAATGCAACTCTTATTTGATCCATGTCTGCAATACCAGCAGTCAATTGCAGCGGATAAAATGCCAATGAGAATAACAGCGCGCTAAAGAAACCTGTGTTTGAATCTTTAAGAAGTTTCCCAATTCTAAAAACAAAATAAACCTGAATTGTTCCCATGATAACGCTTGGCAATCGCAGCGCAATTTCATTTACACCGAATAGTTTCATACTCAAAGCCATCTGCCAAAGAAAGAGTGGTTGCTTATGAACCCAAATATGATTAGTACTCCAATTTTTATAATCGTATGTTAGGACGGGGTTTAAATAAAGCATCGGTTTAAAAGGAAATGCAATCATATTTTTTGCAACAAGTGCATGAAAGCGCTCGTCCCAATCGTGAAGGAAGGGATCTATACCAGCAATGAAAAGGCGCAACCCGAATGAGCCAAGGAGTAGTAAGGGTAGTGCAAATCCCCCCCCCGCAAAAAATTTGGAATGCTTAAATAGATTAAAAGCAATGAAACAAACAGTAATGTGTAGTGATAAAAAGATAAGTGCAACATCACTATTAAA